>JAAYIP010000279.1 GCA_012523435.1 Bacteroidales bacterium
CAAGGTGCTGATGCTGGGCTATATGAGTGAAGAATCCTTGAAGATCACCCGGGAAACCGGATTAGTAACCTTCTACAGCCGATCGAGGCAGACGTTATGGACTAAAGGGGAAACGAGTGGTAACTCATTGAAGGTGAAGAAGATCCTGATTGACTGTGATCATGACACCCTGCTGATAATGGCTACCCCCGCCGGTCCGGTTTGCCATGATGGACCGGATACCTGCTTTAATGAGATCAATGAACCCGACATTTTGTTTCTTGATTATCTGCAGCAGCTTATCCTCCAGCGTAAACGGGAGTTGCCCGAAGGTTCCTATACGGCTGAGCTGTTCAGAAAGGGGACAGCTGCTATGGCCCAGAAAACGGGAGAGGAAGCAGTGGAGCTGGTCATTGAAGCCATGGGCAATAATGATGCAGCCTTTCTGGACGAAGCTGCCGATTTGCTGTTTCACTACCTGGTGCTCCTGGCCGACCGCGGATTATCTCTGCAGGATGTCACCCGGACTCTCTATCAACGCCATCAATAAAAAAAAGGCCCCTCTTTTCAGAGAAGGCCTTTCGGGTGTTTAGGGAGGATAATATGGAAGAAAATTGAATCAGCAAAAAAAGGTTGACCTGCCTAAGAGTTGTCCATGACGTAGGAAAAGTGCAGTGTTTTTCGAAACGGTGTCCCCCTACCGTAAGGAATTCACCTGATTTGGGTCAGCCTAACCCTCTTTTCCGAAACTTTTCAAACAACTCCCGACAGGTCAACCGATTACCCTTGTCTTTCCGCAAATAAAGATATGGTTGTAAAATTCATTAGTCAATAGATCAGATGGTTGTAGAGTTGTTTTAATTGTTAAGGTTGTTTCAATACTCGATAAGTGGGGCTTTTAACTTTGTAGTTGGCTGTTTATCAGAAAAAAACAACCTTGAACAATCTGTCTAATTAATTGTACTTTTGTAAACATTAATCTGGAGGAATCTAAGGATGTTAAATTCAGAAGAGAAGACGGTTAGGGATCTAATGTGGGCAAGTTTCGAGCAAAACGCCGATCAGCCGGCCGTAGGGTTTGTTGGAGATAAGTTAACAACTTATAGAGAGTTAAGACAGCGTGTAGAAAATCTGGCATTTCATCTTACCAGGCAAGGCTATCAGAAGGGCGACCGGGTTGCGATTCTCGGGCCTAATTCGCCTGACTGGGCGGTGGTGTACCTGACTCTTTTATCCATTGGGGTGGTAGCTGTCCCAGTCCTGCCTGATTTTCATGCTGATGAGGTCTCACACATCTTCAAGCATTCTGGCATTCGCGGTCTCTTTGCCAGTCAGCGACAGCTGAAGCGTTTAGGAGTTGAGATCATAGAGTCTGTGCCGGAAATCTACTCACTCGAAGATTTTTCGACCCTTCAGGATAAGACTCAGCCTGAAGAAAAAGAATCCTGGATACCTTATGAGCCTCAAGGGGCTTTAAATCCGTATACCATTCCACTCACTTCCGAGGATCTGGCAACGCTGATTTATACGTCGGGTACGACCGGATTTAGCAAGGGTGTGATGCTGGATAATGGTAATTTGGTGACCAACGTAAATCAGTGTTTTGGAATTCAGCCGCTAGGAAAAGGAGAGGTTTTCCTTTCAATTCTTCCGTTATCTCATACCTATGAGAATACGGTTGGATTTTTATTGCCATTAACTTACGGAGCCTCCATACATTATCTAGATAAAGCTCCAACAGCAGCCGTGTTGGTGCCGGCTTTAAAAAAAGTTCGTCCAACCTTCATGCTCAGCGTACCGCTGGTTATTGAAAAGATTTACAAGTCGCAAATTAAGGGAAAGGTGCAGGGCTCGAAGGTTTTGAAGTCGTTGTATCGGTTACCTGCATTCCGTAAGCTATTCCATCGATTAGCCGGAAAGCGCCTTTATACAACCTTTGGGGGTAGGTTAAAGTTTTTTGGTATTGGAGGAGCTAAGCTGGATCCTAGCACCGATCGCTTTCTTAAAGAAGCGAAATTCCCATACGCTATCGGTTATGGGTTGACCGAAACATCACCGCTTCTGGCAGGAGCCAATCCTTCACAGGTGAGGTATCAATCCACGGGAGTGCCTGTTCAGGGTGTGGAACTTCGCATCAATGAGCCGGATCAACAGACTGGTATTGGCGAAATTTGGGCCAAAGGGAGAAATGTGATGAAAGGATACTTCCGGGAGCCTGAAATCACCGCCCAGGTACTGACTCCCGACGGATGGTTCAGAACTGGCGATTTGGGACTGATTGATCGTACGGGATTTGTGTATATTAAAGGACGCCTGAAAAATGTGATTGTTGGAGCCTCAGGCGAAAACATCTATCCCGAAGAGATTGAGTCGGTGATTAACCGATTCAATTTTGTCATGGAATCTGTAGTAGTCCAACAAAAAGGTCGCTTGGTGGCGCTGGTTCATCTGAATATGGAAGAGCTAGAGAAACAGTTCCAGCATTTAAAGGAGGATGCCCGTCAGCAAGTTGAGAAAAAGATTGAAGAATTGAAGAGTGAATTGCAATCATTCGTCAATTCTAAAGTGAATAAATTCTCTAAAATCCAAGGAGTCGTTTTGTTCCAGGAGCCATTTGAGAAAACTCCTACTAAGAAAATCAAGCGTTTCCTTTATCAGAAATAAAGCCTTTTCTCTTAGTGCCCCAGGTTTTTGACTGTTTCTTTCATGTTCGGGTTGAGCGTGATCAGACTAGAGTCTTCCTCGCGGACAATGTAGCCCTTGTGACGAAGCTTAATGATCTTCTTAATCCCAGACCCTTGTGATAGCTGCAAATCCTTAACCAAGTCGCCCGGGTAAGATTTGCCCTGCTCCAAAAGGAGCTTTAAAATCCTTTTTTCGAGCCTGTCTAGCATCAGCCAGTGATAGAGCCCTTTAAGGATTTCGATTCTCTTTGTTCCCATCTTTCTTCTTCTTTTAAGTTGAGTGTATGTAAAAATAAACCGGTAAGTTCAATCGTGCACTGTTTCAAACAGTTTCGCATTAAATATACGATAGAAAAAGCAATTTTCGTGTGTTTTTGGCTTAAAAATTCACATATGAGCATACTTTTACACTAGTGATGTTGTTCGCTTGAGAGAATGATCACCTAAATGGTCTGTTTTCTGTTCTAAAATCGCAGGCCGGCACTGAATCCTGGCCCAACCGCTGGTTTCTATGGTTGGTTGATTCAATGATTGGGTTGGTCAACGTGGCGTCACTGCTCAACTATCATGCCTGAATTAAAAGGCGATTTGGATTCAAAAAGGAGGGTTTTGGAGATTTAGTATTACTTTGCCAGCAAATGAATCGCCATGAAAGAAAGGATTGTCCGTCATTCGCCATTAACAGAACGATCACTAATTCAGGTCGTTAACAAGGTTTTTATTTTACTCCTCATGTTTTTGGTCTCTGCCGGTCTCCAGGCCCAGAATAAGCCGGCTTATCGGCTGTTCAATGGGGACGGTGGTGAAGTCTCCTATGCCGAAATGTTGAATGAGCTTGAAGTTGCCGATTTTGTTTTCTTTGGAGAGTTGCATAATAATGCCATTGCCCACTGGCTGCAGCATGAGGTCACGCGCGATTTGCATGCTTTGCGGAAGCAGGACTTAATCTTGGGAGCGGAGATGTTCGAGGCTGATAATCAGATGCTTATTGAGGAGTTCTTTCGTGGGTTCATCAATGCACGGCGGTTTGAGGAGGATGCCAGAATCTGGCCTAATTACAAAACAGACTACAGCCCTCTCTTGCTTTATGCGCAAGATCATAATCTACCCTTTATCGCTACCAACATCCCACGGCGGTATGCTTCTTTTGTCGCCTCGAAAGGATTGGAAGCACTCGATACGCTCCCGACCGAAGCCAAGCGTTTTATCGCACCATTACCCATTGAGTTTGATCCGGAAGTGCCCTGTTACAAGAATATGA
>JAAYIP010000280.1 GCA_012523435.1 Bacteroidales bacterium
GATCTCCACTTCGCGCAACTGGGCGGTCTGGCTACACGAATATCTCGAGGAGATGCCCGGTAAACAGGATGTGCTCCGATATGTGTTGACGGCTAACGCTCCGGAAGCCAAGGATAACGACTTCACCTGGAAGGATTTTCAAACCCGCAACAATAACGAATTGGTCGCGGTTCTGGGCAATTTTGTGAACCGTACCCTGGTCTTGACACAAAAGTATTTCAACGGCCTTTGCCCGGAGGCAGGGTCACTGACCGACTACGACCGTTCCACGCTGGAGGCAATGACCGGCATCCGTAAACGGGTTGAGCAGAGTCTGGATGCTTTCCGAATCAGGGAAGCTCTAAACGAAGCCATGGGTCTTGCCCGCCTGGGCAACAAATACCTGGCTGAAACAGAGCCTTGGAAGGTTATTAAAACCGATCCTGATCGGGTAGCCACGATCCTGCATGTGAGCTTACAACTAACCGCCAATCTCGCCGGATTGCTTGATCCTTTTCTCCCCCACACCATGGACAAGCTCCGTGAATATATGAATATCAATAAGTTACCCTGGTCCGAGATAGGATCCGTGATGCTAGTTCCCGCCAGTCATCCACTAAACAAGCCGGGTCTGCTATTCGAAAAGATTGAAGATTCGCAAGTAGAATATCAGGTTAACAAGCTGCTCGCCACCCGGAAGGCCAATGAGGCCAAGGAGGCAGGGTTGCCGGCAGCCAAGCCGGAGATCAGCTATGATGATTTTTCGGCGATGGATATCCGTATTGCCACCATTTTAGAGGCTGAGCTGGTGCCCAAAACGCAGAAGTTGGTGAAGATGAAAGTCGATACCGGATTAGATCAGCGGACGATTGTCTCGGGCATTGCCGAGCATTTCGATCCCAAAGATCTTCCTGGCAAGCAGGTTACCTTACTGGCCAACCTCCAACCACGGAAAATTAAAGGGATTGAATCCAAGGGAATGATTCTGCTGGCAGAAGACAATGAAGGAAGGCTGATATTCGTATCACCCGACAAGCCCACAGCCAACGGTTCAATCGTTAAATAGGCACCTATACGTTGAGGGATTGGGAAGCCCGGATTACTTGAGAATCCAGGGCTTGATGGCAGGATCTTCCTGGTAAATTTGGTTAACCCTTTCCTGGGCCTCCTGAAGTGAATCAAAACTACCGATTGATATTCGATAAAATCCTGATGGTGTTACCGTTATTGTGGCAGGATATCCTTTACCAGTGAGCTCATCAGCGTAACGATTTGCATTTTCTTCGTTCCTAAATAGCCCTGCCACCAGGGGATACTTCCCTGTCTGGACTGTTGGTGGCTCGGGAACAGCCTCCGAAACTGGCTCAGCTTCAGGAGCAATAACCGGTGTTTCGATGACTTCCTGGACCTCCTGGGCTGCTATTTCCGCCTGAACAATCGGATAGACAATCTCTTTGGAGGTCTCCCGGGGTTGCACCTCCGGATATTCAAGCATGAAAAGCGAGGGATCCGGGCCAAGAGTGGCTCTTTCGTGAGTCATTCTGCGAGAGAGCTCAGGATTATTGGGTAGCAAAGCCAGCAAAAAGAGCAGGGGGATGGCAATGAGCACCCGTTTGAGGGGTTTTCCCTCCTGTATAACAGGCTCTTCATGTATCTGTTTCTCAATAACTTGCGAGGTTGAGATTCTGCCTTTGCGACCGGGAACATTAAGTTGAATAGCCGTGCGGGGCACCAGTTGGTGAACATGAATCGGTGGTAGGCCAAAGGAATCCAGGTTCAGATTGGCACCTGGTTCCAACCGGAACAGCACATCGCCATTCTCATCCCCGTAGAAATATCCGATGCCCTCCAGCAAAACCTTCTGACCAAGGGCAGTCTTCTGCTTAAGCTCATTGACAAAATCTTCCAACAACTGCCTGGCACGGGAGAGGTTAGTGCCACACTCTTGGGCCACCCGTTCCTGAAGTTTGCCATCATTGTGCTGCAGGCTCCGGTCGAACAGAATCTCCCTGACCGGCGGAATCACCGTACCCGTCTCCGGAATCAGCCTAGCCGGATAATAACGAGAGGAAAAACCACCCAATCCTGGGATGATCGTATCATCTTCTAAATAAAGATGTTGTCGGATTAAAGGCAATAATTCCATTGGATCTTGGTTGATAAACAAAGATAATCAGATTATCGGGTGCTACCAAACTGGCTCCCCAATTTATCAGCCAGGAGCCTGTGAACAAACCAATTTTCGGTATTTTTGGCTAATTTAGTGAGCTTGCAGAACCTAATCTCCCAGCATGAAAAAAATTGAGATGGTTGATCTCTGTTCGCACTACCGGAGATTCAAACCCGAAATAGATCTGGCAGTTAATGAAGTGATGGAAGCAGCTGCCTTCATCAACGGTCAGGCTGTCGGGCAATTTGCTGGGGAGCTAGCCGACTATCTCCAGACACCCCATGTGATCCCCTGTGCCAATGGCACTGATGCCCTGCAAGCAGCCCTGATGGCCCTTGACTTGAAACCAGGCGATGAAGTAATCACTCCCGGATTTTCCTTCATATCATCCGTTGAAGTCATTGTTTTACTGGGACTTAAACCCGTCCTCACGGATATCAACCCTTACACCTTTAATCTGGATCCCGACCTAGTCAGGCAGACCATCACCCCCTTTACCAAAGCGATTATCCCAGTGCATCTTTTCGGTCAACCTGCTGATATGGATCCGATTCTCGATCTAGCTGCTGCACACAATCTCCAGGTGATTGAGGACAACGCTCAATCGCTGGGCTCCTGTCACATCAGCCACGATAATATCAGGCGACGCACCGGAACTCTGGGAGCTATTGGCACCACCTCTTTCTTCCCGACCAAACCGCTGGCTTGTTATGGTGATGGCGGGGCTTTGATGACCGCCGATCCTGGGCTGGCAGAAAAGATCAGGATGATCGTCAATCATGGTTCCCGGATCAAATACCACAACGAACTGATCGGGATGAACTCCCGGCTCGATACCCTTCAGGCTGCCATTCTCCGCATCAACCTGCGTCACCTGGATGAAGCCATTGAGCGCAGACAGCAGGTGGCCGACTATTACGACCGGCATTTGGGGGGGCATCCTGCCATCCGCATTCCCACCCGATCAATTTACGGCACCCATGTGTTTCATCAGTACACCATCACTATTCTGGAAGGCAATCGTGATCGGATCCGTTCTGGCCTGCAGGAGGCCGGAATCCCGTCCATGGTGTATTACCCCGTTCCGCTGTCGCTCCAAAAACCACTGGCGATTTTTGGCTACCGGGAAGGTGACTTGCCAATTACCGAGGACCTCTGCCGGAGAGTTCTCTCACTGCCGATCCACACCGAAATGACTGAGGATCAGCTTGATCATATCTGTCGAACTCTGTTAACCTTGCTTGATCATGAAGCATAAAGGATACCAAGCCCATGAAACCGCCGTCATTGACCCCGGCTGTGAAATCGGAGAAGGGACCAGGATATGGCATTTCACTCATATCATGAGCGGCTGCCGCATCGGTGCTGACTGCAACTTGGGGCAGAATGTAGTCATTTCACCGGGAGTTACTCTGGGCCGAAATGTCAAGGTCCAAAACAACGTATCGATCTATACCGGAGTGATTTGCGAAGATGACGTGTTCCTCGGACCATCCATGGTGTTCACCAACGTGATCAACCCACGTAGCCGGATCAGCCGGCACGGGGAGTATCAAACTACGCTGGTCAGACGAGGCGCCACCATCGGAGCTAACGCTACCATCGTGTGCGGAGTTACCCTTGGCGAATTCTGCTTCATCGGAGCCGGAGCCGTGGTAACGAAAGATGTGCCCGCCTATGCACTGGTTGTTGGAAATCCGGCCCGACCAATCGGATGGATGAGTGAATATGGACACCAGCTAAGTTTTGATGAAACAGGTGTAGCCTTTTGCCCCGAGTCTAACGAAAAGTATATTGTTGTAAATCAAACTGTTAAAAAAATTACTGAATGAAAGAATTGATCCTGGTTACGGGAGGTACCGGTTATATCGGATCCCATACAGTGGTGGAGCTTATCAAAGAGGGCTTTGACGTTGTGATCATTGATAACCTCTCCAATTCAACCACGGAAAGCCTTGATGGAATTGAGCAGATCACGGGTATCCGGCCGGATTTTGAGCAGTTCGACCTGCTCGACCTGCAGCGTCTGGAGCAATTCTTTGCCAGCCGCCCTAGCTTGAAAGCTATCATTCACTTTGCTGCCTCAAAAGCAGTTGGAGAGAGTGTTGAGAAACCACTGCTTTATTATCGGAATAACCTCAACTCACTGATCAACCTCCTTCATTGTATGGTTGTACACGAGGTTTCACCGATCGTTTTTTCATCCAGCTGCACCATCTACGGTCAGCCGAGGGAGTTGCCCGTTACCGAGCAGGCTCCCATTTTGCCTGCTGAGTCGCCCTATGGCAATACCAAGCAAATCTGCGAAGAGATTCTGGCCGACAGTATCAGTGCTTTTAACGTCCTCAAAGCGATCTCCCTACGCTATTTCAACCCCATCGGAGCACATCCCTCTGCCTTGATTGGCGAGCTCCCGCGGGGTGTACCTAATAATCTAGTTCCTTATGTGACCCAAACTGCTGCCGGGGTGCTACCCGAATTAAAAATATACGGCAACGATTACGATACCCCCGACGGATCAGCCATCCGGGATTATATCAACGTGGTAGACCTTGCACGGGCTCACGTCACCGCTATCCGCCGGCTGATCGCAGGCAAAAACAGCGAACCACTAGAATATTTTAACCTGGGTACCGGGAAAGGCACCTCTGTGCTCGAACTCGTGCAAACCTTCGAACAGGTCACCGGAGTGAAAGTTAACCATCGCATCGTGGGCCGGCGCGCCGGAGATATCGAAAAAGTGTGGGCCGATACCACCAAGGCCAACGAAACATTAGGATGGAAAGCCATCCATTCGCTCGATGAAACCCTTCTCTCAGCCTGGAACTGGGAAAAACGACTGAGAGACATAAAATAAAAGAAGAAGATGAAAAGAACTGTTCTAATCACCGGCGGTGCCGGATTTATCGGGTCGCATGTAATCCGCCTATTTGTAAACAAATATCCTGATTATCAAATTATTAACCTCGATGCCCTCACGTATGCCGGAAATCTCGAAAACCTGACTGATGTCGAGAAAGCTCCCAATTACCGATTCATCAGAATGGATATTCGTAATAAGGAGGCCATTAATGATCTCTTCGACCAGCAGCCTATTGATGGCATCCTCCATCTGGCCGCCGAAAGCCATGTTGATCGCTCCATTGCAGAGCCGATGGCCTTCATCGAGACGAACATAATTGGCACCGTAAACCTGCTCAATGCCGCGCGCAATCAGTGGAAAGGGAATTATGAGGGGAAACGGTTTTACCATATCTCTACGGACGAAGTGTACGGATCGCTCGGAGAAGAGGGGCACTTTTACGAGATCACTTCCTACGATCCACGGAGTCCCTACTCAGCCTCCAAAGCAAGCTCCGACCATCTGGTGAGAGCTTATCATCACACGTATGGCCTACCCATTGTCATAACTAACTGCTCTAATAATTACGGGCCCAACCAGTTCCCTGAGAAGCTCATCCCCCTTTCAATCCATAATATGGTAAACATGAAGCCTATTCCAATTTACGGGAAAGGTGAGAATATTCGCGACTGGCTCTATGTAGAGGATCATGCTCGGGCAATTGATCTGGTGTTTCATAAGGGAATGATCGGAGAAACCTACAATATTGGCGGGCACAATGAATGGAAGAATATCGACCTTATCAGGCTGCTATGCAGCATTCTGGATCGGAAGCTGAATCGGGATTCCGGCACCTCAGCAGGACTGATTACCTATGTCACCGACCGGGCAGGGCACGACCTACGCTATGCCATCGATGCATCAAAGATCAGGCAAGAATTGGGTTGGGAACCGAGTCTGCAGTTTGCCGAAGGGCTAGAAAAAACGGTTGACTGGTATCTGTCAAATAGTGAATGGATGGAGCGGGTAACCAGCGGAGAATATCAGACCTATTACGAAAGCATGTACCGGAATCGGTAGGGAAACAGAAAGTAAATCAGACCGCCGTATTCCTATTAGTTGATGGGGGTATAAGTCACCACCAGCTTAATGTCATTCGCATTCAGTATCAATCGATTGGCCGATAATCGTTCGTCTGTAAGTACCAAAAGCAACCCATCATTTTCTCTTCTCATACTGGGTACTGGGTAGGTAATATCCTGCACATATCGCCCGATATTAAACCGGTATTCACTGTCATTCCGAAGCGTGCCGCCATAATAATTTTCGCCAAGGGCCAGGTCGGTAATGTATTCATTAGTCCGCTCTTTAGTTGAAGCGAATACCCGGAGTGATTTTGGCACAGAAAAGATTCCGGGGTCGGTGTTATCTACATTAAAAATCAGTTCTGCCCGGTTGATGGCGATACCTGATTCAATCATCGAAGTCAGGGAATCGGAGAGATCGATTTTCAGATAGCCTCGCAAACCGGCCATAGCCTGCAGGTAGAATTGGTTGTGTGTACTAGTGGAATCGTTGATATAAGGCTGGAGTGGTGAACTGGCATAATCATGATCAAAGAGCCCGACCCATGTTCCATTGGTGTTGATAACCAACTCGTATTTCAGGCTATCCTGCTCATCATTATGATAATAGAGAGTCATCCTTGACCGGCCGCTACCGAAATTGAAATAGACGATTGATCCGGTATTATTCGTTGGTTGAGCCTGGAGGTACAACCCTTTAAAAAATTCCTGAAAAGCTGTCTGATTCAGCAGATGGCTGGTATCGGCAGTCAGGATTTTCGTGCCGATATCATCCGATAGGCGGATCAACAGGGAATCCTTTGTCGGTTGGGGAAGATAGGTCAAGTCGGCCAGGGGTTTACTTTCATCGAAAAATGGATCCACGTTCAGATTTGAGTAATACGTTGTATCCGGGTAGATATCTTCCATCATTTCGAAGACACGGATCTGTTGTGGGGTGGTGGTATCTCCGTAGTAATGGTGATATTTTAGCAGGAGGACAGCGGAATCCAGCTGAGCGCCTGCGCCAAAGTTAACATCATTAGAAGAGAGCCTGACCTGGGTGAGCAGGCTGGCGGTAGAATGTCCGAACAGCGGATCATTGAGGGATCCGAGCATCACGATTTCGCGACGATCGGAGGTGACAGAATCCTGTCTCAGTGTTACGGCTGTAACGGTGGAGGCACTATCAATTTTAAACCGGAATCGTTCTCCAGCTGGTGTCAGGTTAAATCCGAGATCCTCATCATTTTGGCAAGCGCTCAGCAGGAGAGTCAGGAATATCACGGCTGTTACCACGACCGGGACAGCTCTTCGCACAAGTGGTTTAATCATGTTTTATTGGCTATTTCAGATTCCCAGGACCTCTTTATAAAATTCCGAATAGGCATCGATGTAATTTTCTGGGCCCTGATATTCCAGGAATGGTTTGCCTGATTCCCGAACAAACGTATCGAGGGCGGGGGCCACTTTTTGACTGCCATAGATGAGAGCATCGGAATTGGTGATGGCCATCTGGCTTACATTGATGAAATCCGGCTTCTGAATAACGTCCGTATCTTCAGAAGTAATGCCCGGCATGTGCAATTTTTCTTTAAAGGAATCATTCAATGGGGTTTTGAAATCATCCTCATAAAGGGAATAGACGATTTTGGCGTGACCGAAGAGGGGGTCATCGGCAAAAACCTTTTTCAGATAGAGGGGTATCACCGAGGTGAACCAACCGTGGCAATGAACCAGATCGGGAGCCCAGCGTAATTTTCTGACGGTCTCCAGAACCCCTCTGGCAAAAAAGATGGCACGCTCATCGTTATCCGGAAATTCCTGACCCGATTCGTCTTTCCAGGTAGCTTTACGGTGAAAATAGTCATCGTTATCAATAAAATACACCTGCATACGGGCCGACTGGATTGAGGCGACCTTAATGATTAGAGGATGGTCTGAATCATTGATAATCAGATTCATACCAGATAAGCGAATCACTTCGTGCAACTGGTTTCGGCGCTCATTGACAAGTCCGAAACGTGGCATAAAGGTCCGGATTTCCCGTCCGCGCTCCTGAATTCCCTGTGGAAGATATCGGCTGGTGTTAGCCATCTCTGATTCAGGTAGGTAGGGCGTAATTTCCTGGGAGACATAAAGAACCCTTTGCTTTTTCATCCTGTCGGATTTTACGAATATGAACGCAAAACTACTAAAAATTGCAGTAATTTTCAACTTATTAACATGGGGTGCGGGTTTATCAACAGGTGTTTTGGTACTTTTGGGGCCGCAAAATTCAATGGCATGATTGTTTTTAAAACCTGTGACTCTCTGCGCGATTACCTATCGACATTCAGGGAAGAGAGTCAAAGCCTTGGACTAGTTCCCACCATGGGGGCTCTGCACGAAGGGCACCTGTCGCTCTCCAAGCTATCAGTCAGACAAAATAATCTCACCATAGTGTCGGTCTTTGTCAATCCGATACAATTCAATAACCCTGCCGACCTAGAGAAATATCCTCGAGATTTAGAAGCTGATCTGGATTTATTGGAGCCGGTGCTTGGATTTCGGGGCATTGTTTTCGCCCCATCGGTTGAGGAGATGTATCCAAAACAGATTGATACACAATATGATTTTGGTCCATTGGCCGAGGTTATGGAGGGCGCCTTCAGGCCGGGTCATTTTAATGGTGTTGGGATTGTTGTGAACCGGTTATTTCGTATCATTGAGCCTGACCGGGCCTATTTTGGGGAGAAAGATTTCCAGCAGTTGGCAGTCATTAGGAAACTGGTTGAGCTCGAAAAATTTGGCCCTGAAATCATTCCCTGCCCCATCATCCGGGAAGCTGACGGACTCGCCATGAGTTCCAGAAATCAGCGACTGTCGGCTGAACACCGCGCTGCTGCCCCCGTCATTTTTCAAGCCTTAAGCGAAGCTGCCAGGCTTTACGGGAGATCTGACATCACAGACCTTAAACGTCAGATCATTGCTATGATTCACGCCACTAAAATCCTAAAGGTTGAATATGTAGAGTTCGCCGATGAAGAGACCCTGATGCCAGTTTACAAAACCAGCTGGCCAAACCCGGTTCGTTGCTTCATTGCCGTCTATGCTGATGAAGTCAGGCTAATTGATAATCTGAGAGTTAGCTAACTCTAACAACTCATCAACCGACTACCGGTTGCGGCACCAGTGTCAACAAACCATCCAAAAATTTCTCTGTCTCTGGCTTGATCACCTGCCGTGATGAATCATCATCGAACCACGCAATGGTCTCTTTTATGCCTTCGGCAAAAGGGATGGTAGCCTGGAATTCCGGAACCAATTTTTTGATCTTGGTATTATCGAACAGGGCACTGTGGGCTTTATCTCCCAGCAGGGTACCTCTCACGCTGTCAAAACCGTTACGCTCGGCATAATCCGCAATCCATTCTGATGGGATATGGACCGGATTAGGTTCTGCCCCGGCTGCCCGTGCAACAGCCTGATAGATTTGATTCCAGGTAAGAACCTCATCAGAAGTGATATGAAAAGCCTCCCCGATCGCTCTCTGATTGCCCATCAAACCTGTAAACCCAACCGCGAAATCACGCGCATGAGTCATCGTCCAAAGTGACGTCCCATCCCCATGCACAATAGTTGGCATTCCTTTTCTCATCCTGTCGATAATCGTAAACTCCTCCCAACCGCCAAGAGCTACAGGAATCACCGAATAGTAGGTATGAGAGGGTCTGATAATAGTCATCGGGAAGCCTCGCTCCCGGTAAAACTTGATCAGGAGATCTTCACAGGCAATTTTGTCACGAGAATATTGCCAGTATGGGTTTTTCAATGGGGTAGATTCCGTAATCACCGGACTAACAGGCGGTTTCTGATAGGCTGAGGCAGAGCTGATGAAAATATACTGACCGGTCATTCCTTCAAATAGCTCCATATCGCGTTCAATATCTTCCGGCTTGTAGGCAATCCAATTCACCACAACATCCCAATGATGGTCTTTCAACACCCTTCTTACTTTTTCAAAATCCGTGATGTCTGCGGTTAGATAGTTCACTCCTGGCAATGGCTGACGATACCCCCGGTTAAGGTGATACAAACTGATCCCCAGGTCTAATGCTTTTTGGCTTACCGGGGTGCTGATGTTACCCGTCCCGCCGATGAATAGTGCTTTCATGGTTGAAAGATAAAAAAATGACAAGAGCTGGCAAAGAGCTGTTACCCGATCCAGGGAGAAGAACCGACACGGCCAGGCATTTCCTGTCCCGTTTTATAAATCGTAACACCAACTATTTGCTGGCCGGAATTCGCTGCCCCACCTTTGATACAATAATGCTAAGCATCGATTGCTAAGACTCTTAAAATTCAATTTCTAACTAAACTCTGAAAACGATGAAAAGAACACAATGGATTACGGGCATACTGATGGTATCAGTTGTCCTCTTTTTCGCCTCCTGTGGAGGTGGGCAAAATGGATCGGGCTCAAAAAGCGGGTCGGGATCGAAAGGAAAATCATCTAACGATTTTTCCAAATTGATTGATTTTATTGAAAATGAGACCGATGCCATCACCAAGCTTGAGGAAAAGCAAAAAAAGAGTACCGATCTCAACGAAGCCTTTAAGTTTGGTCAAAAAATTGAGACCCAAAAGGAAACGGCTGATAAAAACATCAAGGACAAGCTGGCGCAGATGGGTGGCCGGGTTGACATTCCCTTTACTCAGGATATTCAATTAGATCAGTATAAATTAAAAGCATTGTATATCAGCGAAGCAAGTCGCAAAAACCTGATTATCAAGGCAGAATATGAAGAACCCCAACCGACCACATGGAACTTTTTCTCCTTTCAGAATGACGCAGGAGAAACGTTGTATTGCCGTACACAAGGGGGATCTGCCGGGCTACCACCGTCACTTATCTTTGGTGCTACCCATGTTGTGATGGTTGACAAGGCAACCTACGAAACTTTTAAGAAGAAATAGGCAGGCAGGATGGTTCCGATGGTTTATAACATTTTTGCATAACTTTGCCCCGTTCTATGGAGATGCAAAATGTTTATAGAAGTCTGTAAATCAAAGATTCACAAGGCAACCATCACAGAAGCCAACCTACAATATGTAGGGAGTATCACCATTGATGAGGATCTGATGGATGCTGCCAATCTGATTGAAAACGAGAAAGTTCAGATACTCAACCTCAACAATGGCGAACGTTTGGAAACCTACGTCATTCGCGGTGAACGCGGCACCGGCAGGATTTGTCTTAATGGTGCCGCGGCCCGAAAAGCTCAGGTAGGCGATGTTGTTATCATCATTTCCTACGCCATGATGGACTTTGAGGAGGCGAAGACATTTAAGCCCACCCTCGTCTTCCCCGACACCGCCACTAACACGCTCGTCTAACCACCTTCACCCAACAACTCGACAACTCGACAACTTGACAACTCGACAACCTGACAACCTCCTCACACCTCACACCTGACACCCTCCTATGTCCAAATCCATCTTCATCTGCAGCAATTGTGGCGCCACCTCGGCCAAATGGATCGGGCGTTGTCCCTCCTGCGGAGAATGGAACACCTACCAGGAAGAGATCGTTCAAAAAATTCCCAAAGCGGGGAGGGTTAAGCCACTCATCACCTCAACACCGAAGCGGCTGCAGGAGATCAGTCATCTGGCTCAGACGCGAATTTGCAGCAAGATGAGTGAATTTGACCGGGTTGCTGGTGGGGGACTGATACCGGGGTCACTAGTTTTAATTGGAGGGGAACCAGGAATCGGCAAATCCACCCTGGTCCTTCAGTTAGCGTTGGGGATGGAGGGTCGCCGAATTCTGTATGTCTCCGGCGAGGAGAGTCTCGAACAGCTCAAGCTACGGGCCGGAAGGCTTGGAGGAGATCACGAGGGTTTTTACCTCCTAAGCGAGACCTCACTGGAACAGTTACTCAGGCAGATTGATGAGTTCCAACCCGAGCTATTAATCATTGATTCGATTCAGACCCTGAGTACCGAGCGCATCGAGGGATCGCCGGGGAGCATCAGCCAGATCCGGGAATGTGCCACCGACCTGATGCGTTATGCCAAGGAGAACCATACCCCAGTGATCCTGGTAGGTCATATCAATAAGGAGGGGCATCTGGCCGGGCCTAAGGTGTTGGAGCATATGGTGGATACTGTTCTTCAGTTCGAAGGCGACCAGCACCATCAATATCGTATCCTGCGAGCCAGCAAAAACCGTTTCGGATCTACCGATGAGCTGGGCATTTTTGAGATGAACTCCTCAGGCTTGCGCGAAGTGACCAACCCATCCGAACTCCTACTGGCAAATCGTGATAACTCACTTAGTGGCAGCGCTATCGCAGTATGCCTTGAGGGACAGCGCCCCCTCCTCCTCGAAACCCAGGCACTGGTCAGTTCTGCGGCCTATGGCACCCCGCAACGCTCCGCCACCGGATTCGATCTTCGCCGCCTCGGAATGTTGCTGGCAGTCCTAGAAAAAAGAGCCGGATTCCGGCTCTCGTCAAAGGATGTGTTTCTAAACATGGCCGGCGGACTGAAGGTTAATGATCCTGCAGCTGATCTGTCGGTCGTAGCTGCCATTCTGTCCTCCGACCGTAATCAACCACTGAGTCAGGTCGCCTGCTACACCGGAGAAATCGGTCTTTCGGGGGAGATTCGGCCAGTTGGACGCATTGAGACCCGCATTGCCGAAGCCGACCGACTGGGCTTTGGCACGATTTACATTCCCGCAAATAACATGAAAAGCCTGGAAATCAAGAGGTTCAAAATCCAGGTAGTTCCCTTGCGACACTTAGGAGATCTGTTAAAAGGCTTCTAAACAGCCGTGGATTAAACAAAATCCTGTCTAAAACTCGTCAAAATCGGCTCGCTTTCTTGTTGTCTTCTTCGTCTCGATTACCGGAACACTTTGATCACAATCAAGTGGTTCCGTCAGCTGAGCCGGGCGTTCGAAAGGCTCTTTGGAGACACTAAGAGTAGAATCAGCGTACACTTTCTGCATGAACATCGCCCAGATCGGCAGAGCCATATTAGCTCCCTGACCCAAGCTGTGGTTGGTAAAGTGCACCGTTTTATCTTCGGCACCAGTCCAGACTGCACCGAGCAGGTTGGGCACAATACCCACAAACCAGCCATCAGCATATTCGTAGTGGTACCGGTTTTTGCAGCTATCGGATTGGTAAACTGATATTTAAATCTCAATCGAATACCTGTTCCACCCGACTGAGTCACTCCTTCCATCATATACAGCATCTTGTAAGCGGTCTCTTCACTCATGGCCACCTCTTCACGGTTCTTAAAAGTTGCCAGCAGATTGCCATTTTTATCTTCTATGCGGGTCACCATGATTGGCTCTGCCCAGATCCCTTTGTTAGCAAAGGCTGTAAAAGCTCCCGCCACCTCATAGACCGGCAGGTCAACGGCGCCGACACAGATGGGATAAACCGGATCTATCGGTGAGCGAATGCCCATTTTTCGCGCTACCCCAATGACTGCCTCGGGATTGTACTGCTTAATTACCCAGGCAGAGATCTGGTTAAGGGATTTAGCAAGACCCGTTCTTAGGGTAATCATCTGTCCATCAAGCTCATCTGTACCCGAAAACTCTGGCGACCAGTATCCTTCCTTACCATAAAATTCACCTGCGATACTAACAGGCACATTAGGAACGGTATGGCAGGGTGAATATTTATTCTCCATAGCCAGGGTGTACACAAAAGGCTTAAAGACTGACCCCACCTGTCGTTTACCCTGCATGATCTGATCATATTGGAAATAGCGGTAATCCGGTCCGCCAACATAAGCTTTCACCTCGCCCGTCTGCGGCACGATGGCCATGAAAGCTGAGCGCATGAAACGTTTGTAATAGCGAATCGAATCCATCGGGGTCATAACCGTATCGATCTCTCCTTCCCAACTAAAGACGCTCATTCTGACCGGGGTATTGAAAAGAATCCGAATGGAATCGTCCGACAGGTGTTGTTCACGCTTATGAATCCGATAGCGTTCGCTCCATCCCATGGCTTGATTCATAGAGCGTTTCACCTCTTCTTCAGAGCGGTCGTTGGCGAAGGGAGCACGGCGATAGCGGCGCATTTCCCGTTCAAAGGCGGGTTGCAGGTCTTTGCTCAAATGGTCCACTACGGCCTCTTCCGCATACTGTTGCATCCTGGAATCGATCGTCGTAAAAATCTTCAGTCCATCGCGATACAGATTATAGGGGGTGCCATCAGGCTTAATATGTTTGTGGCAGAATCCTCTTAACGGATCAGCCTCCCAGGCTTCCGCAGCTTCTGGTGAAGAGGGCCTTGACTCGTTCAGCACTTTCCGTAGATACTCCCGAAAATAGGTAGCCAGCCCCTCCTTGTGATCCACCCGGCGGAAATTTAGTTCCAGCGGTATCTCTTTGGCAAGACTGGCCTCTTCATGGCTCAGATAGCCATTCTCTGCCATCTTATCCAGCACCAGGTTTCGCCGTGGCAGCGTTCTGTCGGGGAAGCGGAGTGGATTATAAAGCGAAGGATTTTTCGCCAATGCTGCTAACATGGCCGCTTCCTGGACCTCCAGCTCTGCGGCCGACTTATTAAAATAGACTCGCGAAGCGGTTTCGATCCCAACGGCCAGGTTCAGGTAATCGAACTTATTCAGGTACATGGTCAGAATCTCCTCCTTGGTGAAGGTCTTCTCCAGTTTGACCGCAATGACCCACTCGCGGAACTTCCTGACAGCGAACTTGATAGGGTTTCGGTATTGCTCTCGGGGAAATAGCGTCTTAGCCAATTGTTGGGTGATGGTACTACCTCCACCGGTTTCCTGGCCCAGGATGATACTTTTCAGGAGCACGCGGGCCAAGCCTTTAAAATCAATACCCGAATGTTTATAGAAACGTTTATCCTCAATAGAGACAATCGCATTGATCATATTGGGAGATATCTCGTTGAATTCAACCATGGTCCGGTTCTCCTGGTAAAAATAGTTCCCAAGAACCTCTCCATCGGAAGAGATCACCTGCGATGCCAGGATGCTTTTAGGATTCTCCAGATCCTCAAAACTTGGCATGAATCCAAGAACTCCAAACGATATCAGGGTAAATAAAAGAAACACGAAAACTACTCCGCCGGCAAAGATCAGCCAGAAGTTTCTCAAGTATTTACGCGTGTTAGGGGATTGTTCCATAACATAATAGCTAACGTGGGCAAAGGTAATAAATTATGGGGCACAGGGGCAGGCTGTACAAAGGATCGGGGCTAGATGAAACGCGGGGTACGGCAGATTGCCTCTTTTGCCCTGTTTACAAAATTTATTGCATCTTTGCACCAATTTTCAAACGCCCTCTCAATATGGCTGAAAATCTTGTTATTGTAGAATCACCCGCTAAAGCTAAGACGATTGAGAAGTTTCTGGGAAAAGACTTCATAGTCAAATCTAGTTTTGGTCACATCCGTGACTTGTCAAAAAAGGAGTATGGAATCAAGCTGGATAAGAACTACGAGCCCCAGTATATTATTTCACCAGATAAAAAGAAGGTTGTCAGTGAGTTAAAGAAGCTTGCACAGGAAGCCAAGTGGGTCTGGCTGGCATCTGATGAGGACCGCGAGGGAGAGGCCATCGCCTGGCATTTATCAGAAACTCTGAACTTACCGCATGAGAAAACCCGGCGGATTGTGTTCCATGAAATCACCAAAGAGGCAATCCTCAAAGCCATTGACAATCCTCGCACCATCGATAATAATCTGGTGGATGCACAACAGGCCAGGCGGGTACTCGACCGCTTGGTTGGGTTTGAGTTAAGCCCTATACTCTGGAAAAAGATCCGTCCTTCCCTGTCAGCAGGTCGTGTTCAAAGCGTCGCTGTACGACTGCTGGTAGAACGTGAACGGGAGATCATGAATTTCACGGCTGTTCCGTACTACCGGATAACTGCCCTATTCCCACTAACCGGCCAGGATGGCAATCTAACTGAACTGAAAGCTGAGCTAAACCGGAAGTTCAAAACCCGCGATGAGGTATCCGAATTCCTGGAAAGCTGCCGGTCCGCTTCCTTCACAGTAGATGCTGTTGAAACAAAGCCTTATAAAAAGTCACCCGCGCCACCCTTTACCACCTCAACCTTACAACAGGAGGCCAGCCGGAAGTTCGGCTTTTCGGTATCGCAAACGATGACACTGGCGCAAAAGCTTTACGAAGCCGGGAAAATCACGTATATGCGTACCGACTCCGTCAACCTGTCAAACCTGGCTATCGGGACAGCAAAAGAGACCATCCTCAAAGAATTTGGCGTTAAGTACCTGAAAATTAGACAATTCAAAACAAAAACCAAAGGAGCACAGGAAGCACACGAAGCGATTCGCCCCACTTATATTAATCAGAAAGCTGTCGCCGGGACCGCCAACGAGAAGAAGCTGTAC
>JAAYIP010000281.1 GCA_012523435.1 Bacteroidales bacterium
AGATAGTTGTTTCGCCCCACTACCACTCCGGCAGCATTGGCCTTTCGAAACAAGCTGTATTCCAATTGATTACGGAAGCGTATCAATCCATTCCGGAATCCGATATGTTGTTCAAACGTAGGATTGTACTTTTCCTGGAACTCACTATTGAACCAGCTTTTCAGGGTAAACGTCGGGAATTCTGGTGGCACCGGCTCCTTTTCGAGTCTTTTGACTGGAAACAGCTGGGTTTTCATCTGGATGAGGGGCATCCAGAGCAGCAGCCAGAGCAGCAGGAATAAGGCTATTTTAGATCGGTTACCCATTATCAGAATCGAAAATAGATGAACGGATTAAATCCGGAGGCGGTGATGGAGGCCAGTGAATAGACCAGCAGCACCAGCGCGATGGCACCGCCAATCCAGAGCTTACGACCATGGTAAGGCTGGTCGATCATTCTCATTTGCCACTGTTCCACACCTTTAATCATTCCAAAGAAGGCAAACAGAGTTCCTGCAGTCATCATCGCCCAGAAATGCGGGTCGAGATGCCAACCGGCATAGCCGGGGTTCCAGGAGAACATCTGGCCCAGGTAGTCAAACGCATCCTGAAGTGACTCGGCCCGGAAGAGCACCCAGCCCACCAGCGTGATCAGGTAGGTCAGGAGCACAGACGGGATCTTGCCCATGCGCTCGGTCAACCGCATCAGGAAGAGCCGGTCGAGAATCAGGAAGAGCCCATGAAAAGCGCCCCAGGCTACAAAATTCCAGGCAGCCCCATGCCATAAACCGGAAAACAGAAAGACCAGCCAAAGGTTGAAGAAGAGGCGGGCGCGACTTTTCACCCGGTTTCCACCGAGCGGGATATACAGGTAGTTCTTCATCCATCGGCCCAAGGTGATGTGCCAACGTCGCCAGAACTCCGTGATAGTCATTGAGATATAGGGGTTATTAAAATTCTCCACAAACCGGAACCCCATCATCCGGCCCAGCCCGAGGGCCATATCGGAATAGCCCGAAAAGTCGTAGTAAATCTGGAACGAATAGGCGATGATTCCAATCCAGGCCATTGGGGTGGACACATCTCCGGCATTGAGGGAGAAGATATAATCGACCTGTTCACCGAGAACGTTGGCAATGAGCACCTTCTTTGATAAGCCCAGAATAAACCGGTAAAACCCGATAATCCGGTTATCCATTGTCTCATTTGCACTGCGATCCGTGATCTGGTCGGCAATCTCGTGGTAGCGAATAATTGGCCCGGCTATCAGCTTGGGAAACAAGATGATATAAAGCTGATAATCCCAAAATTTCTTCAGCGGGTCATGAATTCTTCGATACACATCGACCACGTAGGTGATTGTTTCGAAGGTATAGAAGGAGATGCCGATAGGCATCACCAGCTTAGTCCAGTGTACGGCATCAATCCCAAACAGGTGCAAAAAGCTGTTCAGGTTATCGATGAGGAAACCGGAGTATTTAAAATAGATCAGCAGGCCGAGGTTGATGGAGACTGACAGGGCCAGCATTAGCCTGCAGTGGAGCTGTTTTTTTGTGGCAGCCATCCACCTGACCAGATGAAAATCGACAAAGGTGGTGCCCAGGATGACAAAGATAAACTTAGGTGCGCCCCAGCTATAAAAGAGGATGCTGCCGATCAGGGCGACCCAGTTGCGGTACTTTTGCGGGCAGAGGTAATAAAGGAGAAAGAAAACCGGCAAAAACAGGATTAAGAAGACACTGCTACTAAAGACCATTTTTACCGGTTTTCTCTGGATTTACTTTTTAAGGCGACGGGCAATGAATTCGTCGAGAACTGTTTCCAGGGTAGGATCGCCGATTTCCTGCAGGTCATAATAGACGCGGGTAGTCGGTTTGTTGATCTTGATGATCCTGTTCAAATCGATGGGTGTCCCGATGATCACGCTATCGCAATCGGTGTTGTTGATGGTCTTTTCCAGATCGCGCAGTTGTTCTTCGCCGTAGCCCATGGCCGGGAGGAGTTTTCCGATGCCCGGATAGATGTTGAATGTTTCCGTCAGGCGGCCTACGGTGTAAGGCCTTGGGTCCACCTCTTCGGCAGCACCATATTTACGGGCAGCCACCACACCAGCACCGATCTTCATCTCGCCGTGGGTAAGGGTTGGGCCATCTTCGACCACCAGAACGCGCTTGCCACGAATCAGATCAGGCCTATCCACCCGGATGGGGGATGCTCCATCAATCACCACAGCTTTGGGGTTAAGCGCGGCAATATTCTCTCTAACTGTCTGAATATCTTCTGGTTTAGCAGTCTCAATTTTATTGATAACCACCACGTCAGCCAACCGAAGATTCACCTCTCCAGGATAGTATGAGACCTCATGGCCGGGTCGATGGGGATCCACCACCGTGATGGTCAGATCAGGCTTATAAAATGAAAAATCATTGTTGCCACCGTCCCAGATGACCACATCGCAACCATCAGGATCCTTTTCTGCATCCCTCAGGATAGCTTCGTAATCCACCCCGGCATAGATGACATTGCCGCGGACAATATGGGGTTCGTATTCCTCCATCTCCTCTATCGTACACTTGTGTTTTGCCAAGTCGTCGATCGTGGCATAGCGCTGAACCTTTTGCTCCACGAGGTTACCATAAGGCATTGGATGGCGAACAGCCACCACTTTCAGATCACGTTTCATCAGGGCTTAGATAACCTTCCGCGAGGTCTGACTTTTACCACAACCAGTCCGCACAGCCACAACGGCAATCACCGGCTTGGTGCTCGGGATCATGGTTCCATCAGGGCCCAACATGCAGAAAGATGCTCCACAGGAGTTGACCAAGGCACCCAGGCTCATCACCCGTGGATACGGCACATCACTATAGGAGAACACACAGGCATCTGCCTGATACTTGCGAATCAAATCGGGCAGTTCTTTCTCGGCCAGAATCGGGATCCCATCAGGATAGAGTTCACCGGCCAGCTCTGCCGGATATTTACGTCCTTCGATATCAGGAATCTGGGCAGCGGTGAAAGCTACCACCTCATACTCCGGTTTGTTGCGGTAATAGGTGTTGAAATTGTGGAAATCTCGCCCTGCGGCACCAATGATGATAATCTTCTTTCGTAACATATCGTTAACTATTAAATATTAGGCCTCATTATGAATAAATTGTTTGGGCTATTCGGTTGATCCCTCAAAAATAGCAATATCCGCCAGACCCTCTCAAGATTAGGGAGCAAATTTTATGCGATTACCTGGGTCCGTTCAGTATCAAGCCTGAGAAAAATAAAGAGAAGGAGCGTAAAAGCCCAAAGAGAAGAGCCCCCATAACTAAAGAAAGGCAGTGGAATCCCGATGACCGGAACGAGACCAATGGTCATGCCAACATTAATGAAAAAGTGAAAGAAAATCACCGAGGCCACCCCGTAACCATAGACACGAGAAAATACAGATCGTTGTCGCTCAGCCAAATAAATCAGTCGGATGAGGAGGCCACAAAACAACCCTACCACCATCAGGCTGC
>JAAYIP010000282.1 GCA_012523435.1 Bacteroidales bacterium
CTCCGTAGGAGTCACCTCCGCAGTAACATCATAATCTTGTAGAAAAACAGAATAATAGTCGGGCTTGGCAATCTCCCGATCGTGACTAAAGCTGGATGCCCTTGAATTCTGATCGGCACGAAGCTCACCAGTAACAGCCATAAAGGAAAAAGCACCATAATCATTGATCCAGGGACTGGGCTGATGCGTCTGTTTGATCCCCCGGATGCTATCCGACTGATACGTGTAACCCCATCCATTCCCGATCTTGCCGGTTTGTGGGGTCCAGAAATTCATGCCCCAGGGAACGGCTACCGCCGGATACGTATTTCCGTTGGATAACTCGTAGGACGACTCGGTTCCAACCAGCGGATTAACCAGATCAACCAGATCGCGCTGCGGCCCAGTTACACTTTTACTTTCTGAATTACAAGCAGTTAGAGCAACTGCAAATAACAACAAAATCGATAGTTTTCCCATATCGTTTTCAATTTATTTTTTCGGATTCGGCTGCCAGCATGTTCTTACTTTTTGAAGAGCTTTTTCTTCTGGCGATTATATTCCTTTTGACTGATCGAGCCATCGCGGAACAGCCGTTCCAGGCGCTCCAGCTGGTCGAGCTTTTCGGTATACTGAGAATTCCGTCTCCTGGCTGAGACCATCTTTACAGCCGGGAAAATCACAAGGACCATGAATATCAGAATAATGACGATCTCAAAAACACCGAGAATTCCGCAGAGGATCATAAAGGAATGATTTTAACCTTGTTTTTTCGCAAATATAACCTTATCAGAGAATGAATGTCTCGATTATCAGAGTAAAAGCAAATTGAATCCCTTAATACATCCGGATTGCCTTCATTCTCAGCAGAGGTAAAACCAAATCCTCGATATTGTCCATGTTCAATACACACCACTGCCACCTCTTCAGGCTTCCTTCCTTGGTCAAGTATCAGAAAATCATCGTGTTCATATTCAAATCGATCCAATAACAGCTTAGCCCGCTGATTGTAATCGTCAGCACTCTCCTCTCCAGTACAAGCACCTCGGCATTCACCGATGCCACGATGAAAACAGGCTCCTCCTGACTCGTAAAGGCCGGCGAGTTTTGGGCACAGTTGGTACTGCTGAACCCAGTCGGCCAGTAGGTCGCGCCCCTCACGCTTGGAGGTGAAGGTGCAAACCGGAGGATTTTCTCCTTCAGTCTTCCCTATCGAAAAACGAATATAACCCTGATGATCAGTATAAGTAAAGAGAGCAAAATTCCAGATATTCCGGCGTTGCGCTCGGTTGTATATCGGTTTAAGCTTTTTGATTTCATCAGACTCCAATAGCAACGCAATTAGCTCATTCCCTGTAAGTTCCCAGGTTATCTCCGCTATCCGGTCGCGCATCTCCATGGCCTTTTGGGTAGTTTGGTTGTGAAGATGTTGAAAGACCCTGGTACGAATATTCTTGCTTTTCCCAATATAGATCAGCTCACCCCGCTCATCCCAAAAATAATAGACTCCGGTCTCCTCCGGTAAGCGATCTAGCTTTTTCTTGCTCAGATGCTCATTTAATCCTTCGGGGTATCCTGGTTTTAATATTTTGGCTGCCACATTCTTACGATCCCTATTCAGGAGTTCCTCCAGTAACCTGACTGTTGCCAGGGCATCTCCACCCGCCCGATGCCTTCCATTCAGAGGAATGCTAAGCGAATCACACAACTTGCCCAAGGAGTAAGACTTGAGACCAGGAACCACCTGACGCGCCAAGCGGATCGTATCCAATGTTTTACGATTATACTCAAATCCAAGACTCTTGAACTCCTGGCGAAGGAAGCTGTAGTCAAAATTGACATTGTGCGCAACAAATACGTTCCCCTCCGTCATTTCAACCACCTTACGGGCAATCTCAAAAAACCGGGGTGCATCAGCTACCATCTCATTCGTGATGCCAGTCAAACCCGTGATAAAATAGGGTATCCTGATCTCTGGATTAACCAGAGTCACAAACTCATCTACAATCTGAAGCCCATCATGGATATAGATCGCAATTTCAGTGATCTTATCCGATTTCGGGCTGCCACCCGTTGTTTCTATGTCAATAACAGCAAACACGATCAGCTGGATTAGATTTCACCCGGATTAGATTCCTGGGCAAGTTTTAACTCCTGAACATCCCGCTGGAGATTCGCAATGGCATGGTACAACTCCTGCTCCGGAGGAATCTGGTCGGGCATTTCACTGCTGATATAGTGAATGAATTTCCAGATTTCGGTTATATCATCCACTTCAACCGGAAATGACTGATATTCACGATTTAATGAGTGCAAAACAAAACGCCGGTTCCGGAAATCTTTTTGGATGAGCTTAAACACCAACCCCTCCTCCCGGGTAAGAATGATACAGGGATCGCCATCTTTGAGATGCTCCCAGTTTTCAATAAACTCACCCGTCACATAGGCCCCATCAGGAATGGGCTTCATGGAATCACCACTGATTTGAAAGGTTCGGTATTTTCGCTCTGAAGAAAGAAAAGGAAGCTGAAAGACAGGCAGCTCGCGAATATACTCCGGATCTGCATACCCACGCTTATAGCCGGCTTTGGCCTTCTCTCCCACCAATTCGATATTATCACGATTCGCCAAATCGACCGTAGTGGCCAGAATCCGAAGTCTGCTGCCTCTAACATAGACATCGAAACCGTTTTCCAACTCCGATAACTGGCTCTCCGAGAGAGCTGTAAGATCCACTCGCACAAGAGTATCCATCGAAATCCGAAAATAGTCGGCAAACTTGATCAACTCCTCAATTCCAGGCTCCGCTACTTGATTTTCATACCCAGAATAGGTCGATCGTTTTAATCCAAGAAAAGCCGCTACCTCATCCTGGGTGCGCTTTCTCCTCTTTCTTAGGAGTTTGATGTTTTGATGCACAAACATGATCAGATTTTTTTGCCCGAAATTTAAACAAAATATTGGTTATCTTTTAATCATTTTTCCCATTAGACATGATCCTTTTCTCCCTAAGGATTACTAACTTTCCACACTGTTTTTGATCGATTTTATCTTAATAAAACCATGAAAAAATCAACTCTACTCCTTGCTATCCTGGTAGTTGCGATAACATTCACCAGTTGCCAGACAGAAACTGACTCATCACAGATCCGGACATCTACTCAGCTGCTCGACTTGATCCAAGATCCCCCGGCATCCTACAGGCCAGCACCTTTCTGGGATTGGAATGATCAGATCACCGAATCGGAAATCGATTTTCAGATGAAGAAGTTCAAGGAGGGAGGAGTTGGAGGCGTATTTGTCCACCCCAGGCCAGGATTGGTTACCGAATACCTGTCGGAAGAGTGGAATCGATTGTTCACCTACACCGTTGAAGTTGCCCGAAAACTGGAAATGGACGTGTGGATCTATGATGAAAACTCGTATCCCAGCGGATTTGCCGGCGGTCATGTCCAGGATCGCTACCCCGATTCCTATCGCCATGGAACCGGACTGGGCTACAAACTCATCACTAACCTGTCGGATACCGCTGATATGGAGGTTGAAGCACTCTTCCCGGGCGAAGAGGAGGGTACCTACCAACTGTTTTACAAAACACACCCTACGAAATCCTGGTGGTATGGAGGTTTTCCCTATGTCGATCTGCTCTATCCTGGAGTGACCGACACCTTCATGCGGGTAACCATGGAAGGATACGAAAAGTATAACCGTGAGGACTTTGGCAGCGTGATCAAAGGAGTTTTCACCGATGAGCCAAATCTGGAAGCTGCTAAAAGTAGAGGAACTGCAATCCGCTGGACTCCTGATCTTTACGACCAGTTTGAACAGCGCTGGGGATACAGCCTGAAAGAAAATCTTCCCTCACTGGTGACCGAATCCGGAAATTGGACGAAAGTTAGGCACGACTATTTCACTCTGATGCTGGAGCTGTTCCTCGACCGTTGGGCAATGCCATGGTTTGACTATACCGAAGCCAATAATTTAGCCTGGACCGGTCACTATTGGGAACACGGATGGCCTTACCCCGGTGATGGCATCGATGAATCAGCTTTCTATATGTACCACCAAATGCCGGGAGTCGATATGCTAGGACGCTCCTATGACCCCAAAGGATTGGATCAGCAATGGGGCAACACCCGGGCCGTCAGAGAGCTTGGTCGTGCCGCTAACCAGTCGGGCTCCACCCGCCGCCTGAGTGAAACCTGGGGCGGTGCCGGATGGCAAATCAGCTTTAAAGAGCTTAAACGATTGGTCGATTGGCAAGTATCCCTGGGGGTAAATTTCGTCAACCCACATCTATCCTATTACAGCATGCAGGGAGTTAGGAAATACGACTACCCGCCCACATTCAGCTATCATGAGCCCTGGTGGGAGAATTTCTCCATGCTGGGAGATTATATCGGCCGGATATGCCTCGCTATGTCAACCGGCGAACAAGTGAATAATACCCTCATTCTCCAGCCAAACTCTACAGCCTGGATGTACCATAGCGCGACCAAAAATGACAAACGAATCCTCGACCTGTCCACCACCTTTAAAACATTTATACAGAGCCTTGAAGCAGCGCAAATAGAGTGTGATCTCGGATCAGAACAGGTCATGAAACGTTTCGGAAATGCCGGACCAAAAGGTCTCACCATTCGGCAGCGTACCTATAACCTGATCGTGATCCCCCCTGGCATGCGAAATCTGCAGGAAACTTCCGTAAACCTCCTGGAATCCTACCTGACCGCTGGTGGAAAGGTCCTGGCCCTCTCTGATTCAGTTGATTACATTGACGGTGCCCAGAACCCGAAAGTCGGCGAACTAGCTGCCAGCTATCCGGAACAGTGGATCAGACTCAACAACACCGATCTGGAACCCCTGAAAGCAGAAATCCAAAATCCGGATATCGATATCCGGCAGATTGACCTGAATCAGGGACAGATCTTCCACCAACGCAGACACCTGGACGATGGGCAATTACTCTTTGTCGTCAACTCCGACCTGGATCACACCGGACGGATTTCAGCTAATATTCCCGGAAAAGTGGTGTACGAAATCGATCTTCAGACCGGCTTAGCAGTTCAAGTAAAGTTTTCAAAGAAATCAGGCAAAGTATCTTTTGAATCGGAAGTGCCTGGCGCCGGGAGTCGCCTTTTTGTTATAACCAACAGACTACCGGCCGAAATAACACCTTCAGCCGGATATAACCAGAACGCTGCCATCGTACTAGAACCATTTGATTCACTGAATATTAAGCGATTGAAGGAAAATGTACTGACCGTTGATTATCTGGAGCTGGAGACCCGACAGTTCAATAAGAAGGATCTTTACTACATGAATGCCATGTACGATCTGTTTGCCTTTTCGGAACTACCAACAGGAAATCCCTGGCAACATAAGATCCAGTTTAAGAAGCAATACCTCGAAATGGATAACTTCGATTCATCAACTTGGTTTAAAGCTCGTTACCGATTTACTATCGATCCTTCCTTGTCACCCGATCTCCTGAAGGATCTGACAGCCGTAATTGAAAGACCTGGCATCTGGACTGTTTCCATCAACGGAACTCTGATAGAGCCTCAAAAAGACGCCTGGTGGCTCGACCGCCATTTCCCGGTTTATTCAATCGGTCATCTGGCTAAACCAGGTGAAAATATGATTGAACTGACAGCGGATCGAATGTCGGTTTTTGCCGAGATCATGCCAATTTACATCCTCGGAGATTTCTCCCTGGAGCCTGCTCAAAAGGGCTTCACCATCAGTGCTCCAAATGAGATGGCCCTTGGCAGCTGGGTCGAATCCGGATTGCCATTCTATAGCAACCAGGTGGCTTATCAATCTAAATATCATATAGATAACTTGGATGCTACCTACAAGCTTCAAGTAGAAGATTGGAAAGGATCAGTTGCCGAAGTATGGGTTAATGGAGCGAAAGCGGGACTCATAGCCTGGGATCCGATGGAGTTGGATATCACTGACCACCTGAAGGTTGGAGACAATTCAGTTGAGTTGAGGGTAACCGGCACACTCAAGAATACATTGGGTTATCATCACAGAATCCAGACCGGGTGGATTGATTCTCCCTCAAGCTGGAATCAGGCTCCGGCACAACAACCTGGTGGCCAGGATTATATCTTCTTTGATTATGGACTGATGGGAAAACTAAAACTGATTAGCCAACCCCATCCGTAATCACCAGTCAGCGTAACAATCGCTCCTGTTTAGTCGGATTTGACAGCGCTCCAAGCTGTTAATCTGCTGATTTATTACAATTTACGATATCTGATTCGCTTCGGGCCCTCGTCACCTACACGCTTACGCAAATTTTCGTGATAATCGGAAAATCCACCCTCAAAAAACACCACCTGAGAGTTTCCCTCAAAAGCCAAAATATGGGTAGCAATCCGATCAAGAAACCAGCGGTCGTGCGAAATGACCACGGCACATCCGGCAAAATTCTCCAACCCCACCTCTAAAGCTCGTAAGGTATTCACATCGATATCGTTAGTAGGTTCATCGAGCAGTAGAACATTAGCTTCAGAACGCAAGGTCATGGCCAGATGCAGACGATTTCGTTCTCCGCCCGAGAGAACACCACATTTTTTCTGCTGATCGACTCCATTAAAATTGAATCGTGAAACATAGGCCCTGGAGTTAATCAGTCGGCCGCCGAGCATGAACTGTTCGTTTCCGCCGGAGATCACCTCCCAGACCGTCTTTTCCGGGTCGATTTCCAGATGGGCTTGATCGACGTATCCGAGCTTGACCGTTTCCCCGATGACAAATTCGCCGTTATCCTGCTTTTCCTGACCCATGATCATCCGGAAAAGAGTGGTTTTCCCGGCACCGTTGGGTCCGATGATACCCACAATTCCGGCCGGAGGCAAAGTAAAAGTCAAGCCTTCGAAAAGCAACTTATCGCCATAGGCTTTTGATAAGTTATTGGCTTCCAAAACTTTGTTTCCCAGTCTAGGTCCATTGGGGATAAAGATTTCGAGCTTCTCCTCCTTCTGTTTGGTATCTTCATTGAGGAGACGTTCGTAGGCTCCGATACGTGCTTTTTGTTTGGCATGGCGGGCTTTAGGAGCCATTCTGACCCATTCCAGTTCGCGATCCAGAGTTTTCCGGCGGCGGCTCTCAGTTTTCTCCTCCAGTGCTAGTCGGTTTGTTTTCTGCTCGAGCCAGGAAGAATAGTTTCCTTTCCAGGGGATTCCTTCGCCGCGGTCAAGCTCCAGGATCCATCCAGCCACGTTATCAAGAAAATAGCGGTCGTGGGTAACGGCGATGACTGTTCCCTGGTAGTTTTGGAGATGTTGTTCGAGCCACTGCACCGATTCCGCATCGAGGTGGTTGGTTGGCTCATCCAGCAGTAGGATATCAGGCTCACGGAGTAGCAAACGGCACAGGGCCACCCGGCGACGTTCACCTCCGGAGAGGTACTTAACCTGCGCGTCAGGCTCCGGACAGCGGAGGGCGTCCATGGCTTTCTCCAGGCGATTATCCAGCTCCCAGCCATTGTGATGATCAATAAGTTCGCTCAGTTCGCCCTGGCGGGTGATCAGGCGGTTCATCTCCTCATCCTCAAGAGGTTCGAGAAAGCGATTGTTCACCTCCTCATACTCCCTAAGCAGATCAACAATCTCCTGAACCCCCTCTTCCACCACCTGCCTGACCGATTTATCCGGATCGAGGTGTGGCTCCTGCTCCAACAGACCGATCGTATATCCCGGCGAAAAGACCACCTCCCCCTGAATCGATTGATCAATTCCGGCAATGATCTTGAGCAGCGTCGATTTCCCTGACCCGTTTAAGCCAATGATGCCAATCTTGGCTCCATAAAAAAATGAAAGGTAGATATCCTTAAGAATCTGACCGTTGGGGGGAACCACCTTCCCAACCCCTACCATACTGAAAATGATTTTGTTGTCTTCCGACATAATTTCCTTTAATTAAGCTGGGCGCTAAGTTACCATAGAGTTCTCAACTTTGAC
>JAAYIP010000283.1 GCA_012523435.1 Bacteroidales bacterium
AGTGGCTTCAACAGCACAAGACCAAGGCAGGATGAGCCTAATCAAGAGCCTGATTAGTTTTTACCACCGGGAAAGGGACTGCTTTCTTCTCCACACCTGCCTGGATCAAATATTCATCAAAAAAATTCCAAAAAGCTAGTCCGTCATCAGACTGAGGTTCAAGCAGATAAAAAGCAAGCCAGGCTTTGGGCTGGGCTAGATCAACAGAGTACGTTCCGGCAGGAAATCTCTTTTTCACCGACTTAAATTCTCCTTCTAGAACAACCATTTTATGTCCACCATAGCCTTCGCGTTGGTTTTGGATGAACTGACTGATGATAAATTCTTCACCAGTAATCCGAATAGATTTTTCCGTCTGCTTGACTTCAATGCCGTGTTCCATCAGTTTTTCAGCGATCTGGCTAAGAGTAGATGGAAACAGATAGGTTCGGGGAACGGTGCTGAAATGGGTAGGTACAAAATGGTTGAAGTGCTGAACACTGTCGATGTATTCAAGCTTGCCGGTGGGACGTACGCGCTGCCAGCGTCCGGTGGATTCAATGGGTACAGTTTGGCGCAGAAGCATGGTAACAGGCTCGTAGGTAGTTGTTAGTTTATATCGTACGCCTCGTTGGATGGTTCCCGCTTGGGAACGAATCATCTCAACCGTCTGTTTATCAGCATTCTCAACTAGATCGTTAATCTCCGTTGCATGATCGTTTGTGTATTCAAGAATGTTCTGGAGCAGGTAATAGTTGGAGAGAACCCGTTTCTCAAAATGATCGTGCGGGAAAGTCTCGCTTAAAATACCCATCCGGTTCCTGAGTCCAACATAGTTGGCAATGTACCGGGGCAGATGCGAATAGGCGGTGAAAGTAGCTGGTTCGTTGGGCCTCATGCGAAGATATCCGTGCCAAAATACTGGCAAGCCCGATCGAGTTAAAACCTGACTCATAACCTCTTCCAGGAGTTCATTTGTTTTTTGGGTTGGCTCGGGCATGCCAACCGTCTGGAATGCTGGCGCTACATTCACGATGTACCCGTCCCACGATCCGTTATCGGCATGTAAGTCAACGAACAGAGCCGGATCCCAACGATTAAACACCCCTTGTAACAAACCTTTCATCTCAACCGCCTCCGCTTTCATCCCCTCCCGGTTCAGATCGAGACCTTTACCATTCGGTCTTACTCCAGCAAGTTTTGGACTTCCCTCCTGCGATGGACGGTTTTCCCCAAGCTGGTCGTTTCCATCAGGATTGTAATTAGGGCAAAATAAAAGAACCTGATTTTCAATAAGATGCTTCTTTGGTCCTAGTACGATTTCACGCATCAGTTGCATACTGGCTTCTTTGCCTTCAACCTCTCCAGGATGAATGTTCGCCTGAATGTAAATCACTGGCTTGCCAGCTTTTTTGGCCTCTTCAAGAGAAGAAATTGCAGGATCCGAGATTACAACCAGATGAACCGGGTTGCCAAAAGTGGTGGTGCAGATCGTTTCGACTGAAACGAGGGGCGAGGCCTCATCCAAAGCTTTAATGAAATTGACCACATCAGCGTTGAGGGATGTCTCCTGAAAATTTGTCCGTTCGGCTCGAGAAAAGAGAGCCTCAGGGAGATAGGCTGATTGCGCGTGGAGATTGTTGTTTGGGAATAGCGTTAAAGCAAAGAATATCAGCAAGATAGACGGGTAGTGTGGTAATTTTGTCATTGTGTGAGCTTTTAAAAACAGAGAGACCCAAAATTGCTTAACTTAAATGATATTGTAAAGCTTTAACAACTCATTTCACTACTTTTACTGCCATTGCTAATAAATTCATAACATAATTACTGCAATGGATCAAAAATATGCTGTCGGGACTGACATTGGAGGCAGCCACATCTCGTGTGCGCTGATCGATCTGGATCATCAGATGATCCTACCGGAATCTCGTATCACGCTGCCGGTAAATAACGCTGCAAAATCGGACGAGATTCTCGGGGTGTGGGCTGAGGCGGTGAGTGAAGCCATCCTTGGTATCGAGCCAGGGGAGTTGGCGGGAGTCGGATTTGCCATGCCCGGACCATTTGACTATGTGAACGG
>JAAYIP010000284.1 GCA_012523435.1 Bacteroidales bacterium
GTTTTCACTGTTTCGTTCAGCCCCGACCAGGTGGGTTCCGGGCCTGCACCACCCAATCTATACGGCGTCTATGACACGATCCAGGGCGAAATGATTGCCAACATCATGCAGGAGTGCATTCCGGGATTGAGCCGCGTTGGAATTCCTTACAACAACGCTGAACCCAACGCTACGCTTGGCTCACGGATCCTTAAAGACGAATTTACCAGGAGAGGCATTCAGGTAATCACCGCATCCGTTACGAGTGTGAACGACCTGGCTCAGGCTGTTCAATACCTTGTAGATCAAAATGTTGAGGCATTCGCGCTGGCTGCTGATAATACCGTTTACCTGGGATTACCGGTTATTTCAAAGGTGGCTACTGATCGTGACATCCCCATATTCGTCACCGATCCGCCACAAGTTAATAATGGTGCGGCCATTGGCTATGGCATCGCTTATGATTCCTGGGGATACCAATCGGGACTCAAAGCCGTTGAAATTCTCAAAGGAAGAGAACGGCAGATGATCCCAATTGAGCCAGGAAAAAAGTTCCAGCTGATCATCAACCTGGCCAACTGCGCCGACCAAGGGCTGGTTGTTCCTCCTGCTATCCTCGACCAGGCTAGTCGGATCATTCAGTAAACTCTCTGACAATGAGATCTATATCCAAGGGCCTTCTGGCCCTGATTCTTGCAGCAACAATCCTGTTGGTGTCCGATTTACAAAACCGGAAAAAGACTACCTCACGCGATTCAAGCGCGCGGCAGATTCATCCGGAAGCGATCACCGGGAAAGAGTACACCCTGGGGCTCTGCTATTTTGCTCCGGAAGCAGCTCACGATGAACTGCTCAAAGGCGTCTGGACAAGACTTGAAGAGTTGGGCTATTTCCGCGATAGTAACCTGATAATCAAAGAATCGCATGCTAACGGAGAGATCGGTAACATCTCTCCTATCCTGTTAAATCTGGATAATCAAAACCTCGATCTGATCCTGGTGACCTCCACACCCTGTGTCACCGCTGCCATCAGTACGGTCAAAAAGCACCCGGTAGCGTTCACCTATTGCTACGATCCCATTGCCGCCGGTGCAGGAAACAGCTATGAGGATCACCATCCGGGAATTACTGGCATCGGATCGCTGCCTCCTGTGGCTAAAAGTATCCGGTTCATCCTGGAAACCTTGCCTGGCACCAAAACCATCGGCACCATCTATAACACCTCTGAAGCTAACTCACGAAAAGCTGTGAGTTTGATGCGCGAAGAAACCACTAAAGCCGGAGTAACCCTGGTGGAAGCCCCTGCCATTAATACCTCCGAAGTGTTCCAGGCGGCACAGGTCATCGCCGGCAAAGGTATCGATGTGCTCTATATCACCGGGGATAATACCGCGATCCAAGCCATTGATGCAATTGCGGGAATTTGCGAAAAGAATGATATACCTCTGATTGTCAATGATTTACCTTACATTAAAAACGGCGCTATGGCAGCCGTGGGAATTGGCTGGGAAAGTGTAGGATACTACTCCGGCGACCTGATCGGGAGGCTTCTGAATGGTGCTTCCACTGCCGAAACACCCATGGAAAACTATGTTAATGAATCCGTTGCCATTAACCCCGAGCGAGTCAGCCATTTCGGCGTCACCATCCCGGAAAAATACCTTCACCAAACCACTAGCCTTCCAGAAGGGGTACACCTAAAATTGTGCCTGGTTCATTATGTGGACAGCCATAATTCAGAAGACTGTGAGAAAGGCATTCGCAAAGCATTGTCCGACAACAATCTGCAAGAAGGAACACACTATACCCTAAAGGTGTTTAACGCTCAGGGAGATATCACCACGCTGAACAGTATTGCCGGGTCGGTTGAAAGTGAGCAATGGGATCTAATCTTTGCCACCTCCACGCCAACCATCCAGATGCTGGCCAAGAA
>JAAYIP010000285.1 GCA_012523435.1 Bacteroidales bacterium
TAAAGATTGTCAATGGCTACGGGCCAACCGAATTCACGGTATGCTCTGATTTTTATATCGTTAACCAAGACGAGGATACCAGCAATATTCCTATTGGCCGGCCAGTGCCCAATTCCTGGTCGTACGTGCTTGACGACAAGCAGCAGCTCCTGCCCGCCGGTGTCGCCGGTGAATTGTGCCTGGCAGGGCCGCAGATCGCCCTGGGATATTGGCAGCGTGACGACCTCACAGCTGAACGGTTCTTACCTAATCCTTACCACATCGGGCCGGAGAATGACATGATCTACCGAACCGGCGACCTCGTCAGGTGGCGGAATGATGGGTTGTTGGAATATCTGGGCCGAATTGATAATCAGGTTAAGCTTCGGGGATTTCGGATAGAGCTTGGTGAAATTGAAACGGTGATATCAAAATTCCCGGGGATCACTTCAGCAGTTGCCGATGTTAAGGAATTTGGCGGTGCCCAGCAATTGTGTGCCTATTACCAAACAGAAGGAGATCAACCGATCAGCGAAGAGTCGCTCCTAGACCATTTGCGCACGCAATTGACCGATTACATGGTTCCCTCAGCCATACTCAAGCTGAAAGCTTTTCCGATGACACCCAACGGCAAAGTGGACCGAAAAAAGCTGCCGATTCCACATCTGACACTAAAAGAGATTATTCCTCCGCAAACTATCCTGGAGAAAGATTTATTTAAAATCCTCTCAGCGATATTGCAAACGGACGAATTTGGAGTCACCACCAACCTTTTGTCCATTGGTCTGACCTCTCTCCTGGCGATTCGATTCTCCGTCATGGTCAAGCAACAACTTGATATCAACCTGGCTACCAAGGACATCCTGAAGCTAAAAACGATCCGTCTGATGGCCCGTCTGCTGTCCGACGGGCAGCAAGAGCCGGAAGCCCCGGGCATTCAAGTGTACCCGCCGCAGGAGTACTATCCGCTGACGGAAACACAAAAGGGGATTTATTACGACTGGGAGAAAGCCCGCGAAGCCCTGCAGTATAATATCCCGTTAGCTTTGCGTATCAACAGTACCACCACCGTAGAACCCGCGCATCTGAAAAAAGCGCTGATTTCTGTGGTGGAATTGCATCCATCAATCAAAACCCGCCTAGTTTATCATGATGACGAAGTCATGCAACAATATCTTGATAAACAGTCTGTTGAGATACTCATCAAATCGTCTCCTGAAAATCGGATGAAGGCAGTCATGACCAGTTTTGTTCGACCCTTCGACCTGTTTAAAGATAACCTCTACCGGTTTGAGATTCATCAAACCGAATCGTGCCTATATCTGCTGATGGATTTCCATCATATCGCTTTTGATGGGGCATCCCTGGGAATTGTTTTCCAGGACCTAAAAAATGCTCTGGCCGGAATTGAGTTACAACCCGAGGCAGTTTCAGCCTTCGATGTGGCTCTGCATGAGCAGGAAGTTCTGCAATCCTCTGTTTACGAAAAGGCTGAGAACTATTTCGACACGTTGACGGGTGGAGAGTGCAATATGTCGATCATCCCACCATCTCCCAAAGTCCCTGAAACAAAAGAAAATGGTGACTACCGCGAGATCATTCCGGGAACTCCTATCGATCATTTTTGCCGTGATTATGGAGTCACGGCTAACACCTTTTTCCTCGCCATCCTTTGCCAGGCGGTTCAGCGCTATACCCGTGAAAATGAGGTGATATTAACCACCTCTTCGGGCGGCCGTGCCAATTCACAACTCGCCCGCACGGTGGGGATGTTTGTGAAAACACTGCCAGTTAAGGCGGAAATGAAACCCCGTCCATTCATCGAATTCGCTAAAGAGGTTCAGGAGCAGCTGTTCAGCACCCTGGAGCATGAAATCTTCCCCTTTACCCGAATGGTGGACAAGTACGGGATCGTTCCTCAGATCAATTATGTCTATGAAGGCGGTCTGGAGATTGAGATGACATTGGAGGAGGAGCCAGTAGATTTGCTTTACCTGGATCTCGAAACAGCCAAGTTTCCTTTTGGCTTAGTGGTTGAACCCTCTGGCAAAGATTTTAATCTCTCGATTCAGTACGATAACACGAAATACGCCCGTGATGACATTAAGCGTTTTATGCTGATTTACAAGAGTTTAGCAGCAGAAGCAGCAATCAAACCTGAAACCCTCACTGCTGAGCTGCCGGTGATGGATTCCAAGACCAGGCAGCTGGTAGCGAGTTACTCCGAAGGGGTTAAGCTACCGTACGATACTACCAAAACGTTTATCGACCGGTTCAGGGCAAATGCGCAGAAAAATCCCGAAAATACGGCAGTAGCTGACCAATGGGGATCTCTCACTTATCGGCAGCTCGATCAAAACTCTGATCGCCTGGCAGCGGAGCTAGTGAATCAGGGAGTATCACCTAACACCTTTGTAGCTGTGATGATGTCGCGGCGCAAGGAGTATGTAGTCAGCATTTTAGCCGTTCAAAAGGCAGGCGGAGCCTATATTCCGCTAGACAGTGAGTATCCGGTTGACCGGTTATTGTATATGCTTGAGAACAGCGAATCCAAAGTCCTGATCACAGAAAGGGCCTTGTATCAGGATAAACAGCGAACAGGCAACTTTCTAGTCAACCAGGTGCTTTATGTCGATGAGTTCGACTTTGACAAAGAGCGGCACCTAACTATACAACCTCCTCGTCCTGAAGGATTTGCCTACATGATTTACACTTCCGGATCTACTGGGAAACCCAAGGGGGTTATTATCCGGCACAGCTCTCTGGCAGCGAGAGTGCAATGGCAGGTTCACGATTTTGGCATAACACCCAATGACAGCAATACTTGTCACCCCAGCTTTAGTTTTGATGCCTCGGTGGATGATCTGTTCGGACCCTTGGGAGGAGGTGGTGCGGTTCACATTCTTTCCGAAGAGATGCGCCAGAACATGAAAGACCTGTACGACTATATGGTGGCCCATCAGATTACTGGGGGCTCCTTTAGCACACAGTTTGGACTGGAGATGGTTAACCAGTTTGATTTGCCCCTCCGGTATATCGTGATGGGTGGTGAAAAAATGGTCCCGACAAGAAAGCGTAAGGTTCAGCTAATCAATGGTTACGGGCCTACGGAATTTACGGTATGCTCGAGCTATCATAGAGTCGATCAGGATAAAGATCTGGAGAACATCCCGATTGGCAAGCCGGTACCAAACAGTTGGTCATACGTGGTCGACTCCAACTTACAGCTGGTACCTCCGGGGATACCGGGCGAGCTATGCCTGGCGGGAAGGCAGACTGCCTGGGGCTATTGGAAGCGCGAAGACCTCACGCGGGAGCGTTTTGTAAAGAACCCTTATGCCATTTCTGATGAGAACGGTATTCTTTACCGTACCGGGGATCTGGTGCGGTGGAACCAGCTGGGTGAGCTCGAATACCTAGGGCGGATTGACAATCAGATTAAACTCCGGGGCTTCCGAATCGAGCTTGGAGAGATCGAAACCATGATGATCAAATTCAAAGGCATTGCTGCAGCAGTTGCGGAGATCAAAGAATTTGGCGGAGCACCACAACTATGTGGTTATTATGTAGTTGAGCCAGTCGGGAAAGTGGATCAGGCCCAACTGGAAGCCTACCTGAGGTCGGGATTGACCGAGTACATGGTGCCATCGGCCCTGGTGGAGATGAAAGCGTTCCCACTCACCCCCAATGGCAAAGTCAACCGAAAATTATTGCCACTGCCCGAGCGGGTTAGAAATCAACCCTATACTGCGCCTACCAACAAACTCGAAGAGGATTTATGTGCCATCTTCGCCGAAATCCTGCAATCTGAAAAAGTTGGGATATTGGACGACTTTTTTCTGATCGGCGGCACTTCCATGTCGGCCATCAAAGTCATTGTCCGGATCATTAACCTAGGCTATGACATCAAATATGGCGATCTGTTCGACCTTAAGACTGCGAAAGCGATTGCGGAATTCCTGACGAAGCCCACTGCTGATGAAGATTCAAAACGCTCGGGGGTTACCGATATCGCCGATTACGACTATACCGCTATTAATAATCTGCTGGCCAATGCTTGTCCGCAGTTGTGGGATGGCTATCAGGAGAGGCCGGTTGGCAAGGTACTTCTGACCGGATCAACCGGTTACCTAGGCATTCACCTACTCAAACAACTCATTGATAATGAAGATGTTTCGATGTACTGCATGGTTCGATCGAAAGGAACCTTGACACCCGAAAAGCGATTAAAATCGCAGCTGATGTATTATTTCTCCGACACGTTTGATGACTTATTTGGGGATCGGATCATCCCGGTTGATGGGGATATCACCAACCCCAGTACGCTGGATGGGCTCAAAGGTCTAAATATCAGCACGGTTTACAACTGCGCAGCCGTAGTAAAGCACTATGCTGCCGGCGACGAGCTGGTAAAAATCAATGTGGAGGGGGTGTCTAACCTGGTGACCTTCTGCCGTGGGGAAGACGCGCGGTTGATACATATCTCAACCGTTAGCGTCAGTGGCATGAGTCCAAAGACTTCAGGGGAGAGGATCGTTTTTAACGAATCGCTGCTATATGCGGGTCAGACTATTGACAATCAGTATGTTCTAAGCAAATTCCTCTCTGAGAGGTTAGTGCTTGAAGCGATTGCCGGGGGGATGGATGGGAAGGTGATGCGGGTAGGTAACCTGATGGGGCGCCATGCAGATGGGGAGTTCCAGATTAACTTCCGGAGCAATGCGTTCATCAACACCTTGAAATCTTATAAGGCACTGGGTATGTTCCCATTAAGCGGGCTCATCACGCCAGCCGAGGTGTCTCCGATTGATTGTGTAGCCCGTGCTGTGCATGTATTATCGAAGACTCCTTCGCAGGTGGTGTTATTACATGCGTATAACAATTACCGGCTGAACATGGCCAACCTGATTTACGCGATGAAGGAGTATGGATTTGACATTGAACTCGTTTCGGACGAGCGGTTTAATGAACAATTCAAGGAATGGATGAAAGATTCTTCAAAGAGTGGATATCTGTCGGGGTTACTGCATTATGGGATGGATTCAGCAATGGTTCCAATTCCGGATGATAACCGATACACCACGCTGTTACTTTACCGGAATGGAATCAGGTGGCCCTTAGCTGATGAAAACTATTCCGTTAATGTGATCAGCATGTTGGACGGCATGGGATTTTTCGATGAATAATCCGGGGGATTGTTCACGCTAACGCTTGATTAACCAATAATCACAATTTAGTTCCATATCATCAACCTCGGCACCCAGGTTTTGATAAAATTCAATGGCATTGGCATTCCACCGCGCGACTTGCCAGTGGATCTTTTTGCATTTCTCTTGTTTGGCCAGATCGATGATTGAGTTGAGCAATTTTTTTCCCAGGCCTTTCCCCCGGAAATCGGGTTTCACATATAAGTCATCCATGTATAGAGATTTCCCCGACCAGGTAAAGTAGGCATAGAAGTAGGTGGCATAACCAATTATTTGTCCGCTATCGGTCTCAACAACGAAAGCATTCAGAAGATCAGATTCTTCTTCCATCGATTCTACTGAATTCTTCATTTCATCCGCCTTTTTCTGGAACGCGGAGAACTCCATAAATAAACTCAGCAACTATGGATAATCGCGTTTTTCAAGGGGTCTGATATGGAACATGGCAA
>JAAYIP010000286.1 GCA_012523435.1 Bacteroidales bacterium
GTATAAAGAAAAAGTGAATTAGTCGGGTTCTCTCTTGAATAGGTTCGGATGTAATTGTCTTCCACCACATGGTCCACTTCGTCCCTGGCATAATATAATCTGGGCTGATAGATAACCCTGAAAGAAGGAGCTCCTGATAAAAGCCTGATATACCGATAGATCTCTGCAGGAGTGAAATAGTCTTTTTCTCCCGTCTTGTATCGTGGCATGAAATCGATCACTTCAAACGCCCCGCCGGGAGAACGGTATTCAGTGCAAAGAATGTTCGTCCGATGAAAATATCGCTGGGATATGGCATATTCATCACCCACTTCGAAGGCAAAATAACCCCCTTTTTCCGTATCCAGTATCTTCGCGAAAACCGAAGGTGAATCGAAATCGGGTAAACAACACCAATCGATACTCCCCGTTTTCGAAACCAAAGCAGCACTCCGACAGTTTCCTATCACACCGTAATTCAAATTGTTCATTGGCATCTTACTATCTAAATCTTCGATTGTCTTTAATTTTCTCTCACCGGAACCATCCGGAATCCATACCGGTGTACCTGATCTCCTCTAAGCTGATATTGGTTCTGCGGCCTCGAACCCCAACTGTCATCCCCCCCAACCCCACGTTGACCCAAGTCAATGTTCAACTGAACCAACTCTTTCGGAACCACATCAGTGATGTGCTTACTCGGATTGCCCGGATAATCTAACCCCGGAGTGGTATCAAACTGCTCATTTTCCATGGGTAACGCGCTGAAACAGAATGGTTCTGACGGCGATAGTGCCTCAATCCGTAATCCCGATCCCCGCCCATCCTGAAGCACCAGCCAACGAACATCCGTTTTGTAACCATTCTCCTGAGGCCTGACATACGGAACATATTGCTCCAATACCGTGCTGCGATACACATCAACAAACGCCGATACCCGACGATCAACATAATTCTCCCACGGCCCTCGACCCAACCAGCTGATCTCCCGGAAGTGCGCCGGAAGCTGCATCCGCAAACCGATCCTCGGAATATCAGCTTGATAATCAGTTTTTTGCAATTCATTCATCACCTCAACAGTGCCATTCCCAGATATCCGGTAGGTGCTGGTAAACAACGTTTGAACCCCTGGCAACTCATATTCGAAGAACACCTCCGCAAGATTCTTGGCTAAACGCTTAGCCTTGAAGGATACCACCTTAGCCTGCAAACCGGCACGCTTCCACTCCAGATTGCGCTCATACATCCGGTTGCCCATGTCATTGTCCGTTGGAGCTCGCCAGAAATTGGGCCACGGCCCCTGTCCATCCAAGATATACTCCTGATTATCTATGCTATACGAAGTCATCTGCCCTACAGCCGCATTAAACACAATCCGTAGAGCCGAACCAGTAATCAACACCTCCCGCCTGTTTTTGCTGATCTTCAGGTCTGGACCATGATCAGGCTCCTGCTCCGCCGGGCGGTACTTTTGCACCAGCGGGATCTGCTCACGGGCAACCTCATGACCAGCAGGTAAAATCCCCCATGGAGCCAAAATTTGCGCAGATAAATGAACAAAATATTCGGTTCCGGGCTGATAATCAACACCCGACAGCGGCACCCGGATCAGGCGGCTGGTGTGAGGCTCCACATCCAAATCGCTGTAGGTCACCTTTTTAAGGATCTTTCCATCAGCCTTGATATCAACCTCAATCCAAAACCGGTCGAGATTGGTGAAATCGTACAGATTCTCCACTAACACCCGAAGCTCATCTTGCCGGTTGATGCCCTGCGGCTTGAAATTGATGAACTCATGGGCCTTTTTGACCTCGAACAAAGCAGGTTGCGGCGATCGGTCGGGAAAGACAATCCCGTTGTTCAGAAAAGTATTGTCGGTGGGCATATCCTCTCCATAATCACCACCATAGGCATAGAAACGTTTGCCCTGCTCATCTGTTTTCCAGATCGACTGGTCAACCCAGTCCCAGATGAACCCACCCTGCAAATGCTCGTACTGCTCGATAATATCCCAATAATCCTGGAAATTCCCCGTGCTGTTGCCCATGGCATGCGCATACTCGGATGGAATAAACGGCCGATCGGTCCGGTTGCGACCGATGAACTCAAACGTGGCGGGAGATGGGTATTGCGGAACGATGATATCCGTGTTCCAGTCCATATCGAACAGACTGCCATCCTCATCTTTGTAAGGACGCTCGTACTGAACTGGGCGGCGCGACTTGTCGGCCGCCTTCATTGCCCGGTATCCAGCGTAAAAATTTACCCCGTTGCCTGCCTCATTTCCCATCGACCAGATGATGACCGAAGGATGGTTCTTGTCGCGCTCCACCATCCTGACCATCCGCTCCAGGTGCTGCGTTTCCCATGCCGGATCTTTCGCCAGGGAATATTGGCCGTAGTACATTCCGTGCGACTCGATATTGGCCTCGTCAACCACATAAATTCCATGCTCATCGCACAGCTCATAAAAGCGCTGACCGCGTGGATAGTGGCTCAGCCTGACAGCGTTGATATTGTTTTCCTTCCACATCCGGATATCCTTCAGCATCAGCTCCTCACTCATAACATGGCCCGTCTCAGGATCAGTCTCCTGCGTGTTTACCCCCTTCAGCGTGATCCGCTGTCCATTGACCAGCAGCAGTCCATTTTTGATCTCCACCGAACGAAATCCGA
>JAAYIP010000287.1 GCA_012523435.1 Bacteroidales bacterium
CTGATAAGAATCTGAAAATTAACTCGCAGGAATTCCTGGAAATCTCCTCTGAAATCTTTGTTAACTGGATCCCCGATCTGGCTTCCGTTGGATTCCAAGCAGTTTGGGCCGGATATTATGTTGAACCCAGAATGATCCTGGATCCAAAACTCGGCCTCTTCCTCGGCTTACGCGGTCAAGGGTTTATGCTCGGACAGTACCTGGCAAAGATCTACGTGGACGCGCTTCTAGGAAACCCAGTACCTGCCTATTTCGACCGGTTGACTATGGCCGGAGATGGAATGCTCGAGAAAGCATTCAAATAGGCCAGAACTTTTACCTAACTGATTTGTTTAACTCTCAATAAGAGTAAAACCGATCAGTTATGAATAAAAGAGATTTTATCAAGTCATCCGCTCTCCTAAGTGCTGGCCTGCTCACTGGCGCTACAGGAGTAGCCGGAAATAAAGGGTTTAATGGTTTCACGTTCGCAAGCTCTTCCATGAACAGCCAGGGTGAATACCAACTGCCTCCTCTACCCTATGCATACAACGCGTTGGAACCCTATATCGACGAAGCAACCATGAGGCTGCACCACGATATCCACCATGCCGGTTATGTTAAAGGATTGAATACCGCCGTAAAAAAAGTGAACGAAGCAATGGATTCAGGCGATTTTTCTCTCATCAAACACTGGGAAAGAGAAATGGCATTCCACGGAGCGGGTCACTTCCTCCATAACCTCTTCTGGAGTAACATGGGACCATCAACAGGAAAACGCAGCACTACACTCAATCGATACATCAATCAGTCGTTTGGATCCTTCGACAGGTTCATCAGCCTTTTCAAACAAGCCTCCATTTCAGTTGAAGGCGGCGGCTGGGGTATCCTGGCTTATCAGCCCGATGGCGACCGACTGGTCGTTCTGCAGGCCGAGAAACATCAAAATCAAACCCAATGGATTACCATCCCAATACTGGTCTGCGATGTATGGGAACATGCCTACTACCTTAAATATCAGAATAAAAGAGGAGATTACGTCAACGGATTTCTGCAGGTAGTCAATTGGGATCATGTTTCCGAATTGTTGGAGCAAGCAATCCGCTAATTTTCATCTAAAACCAATAAAAAAAGGCGGCTGGGAACCGCCTTTTTTATTCCAACTACACCTATCAAATCCCCACAATCAAGAACCACCTTACAGATAAGAAGAAGTGAGAAGAAAAAAATCTTATTGCAACTAAGCCTGTAATCCCTTGTCTTAATTCAATTTCTCAACTTGATCTCTCTGATTATCCTTATGCATGTTAAAGATACACTTAATTAGTTTTACACCAAAGCAAATCAGTATAAAAAGAGGGGTGATTTATCAACAATTTTAGTGATGCCCCTCCTAACCCTTTGATAACATATTTGTTACAGGATCAAAAAAAATCACTAATTCTTCAACAGATCGTTTGGGAACATGATGAACCTGCTGCTCATCTCTCCAGTAACGTATGTTGCCGTTTTCCATGGGATCAATGACAACCTCCTCTATCGGCTTTCCAAGAGCCAGAACAAGCTGGATATCATAGGGATCTGATATGCCCAGCAACTGATTGAGGGACTCCTTGTTAACCGATGCAATCATACATCCACCCAAACCGGCTTCAACCGCCCCAAGCATCATGGTCTGCGCTGTAATACCTAGATCTGTGGCGAAATTCGTGCCAAGGCTATGATCTCCTAAAATAATTACATAACCCGTTGGCTGCTCCTCGGGCTTTGGACCAGACCAATCATTCAGATAGCCAGCCCAGGCAAGGTTTGGAAAAACCTTATCACAGAGTTTCTGGTCGGAGATCGGCAAAAACTTTAATGCCTGCTGATTGCGACCCGATGGACACAGACGAGCTAACTCAATCAATTGAATTAGGGTCTCTTTTGTTACCTTCACTTTGGAGTCGAACCTGCGGTAACTGCGGCTCTTCAATACAAGATCTGATAAAATCTTCATATAGGATTTACTATATTTGTGCTCACTGATTCAAAAAAACGATCATGAATACGGAAGACCTGCTGATTGGAATTGCCAACTGCGTTGAACGGGGCAAAGTTAACAAAACCTCACCATTCCCTCCTGATCTAAAAAACCAGGATGGTGCGGATGAGTTGACAGCGAAAGCACTTGAACAAGGGATCACTGCAGATCAAGTGTTGCAAAAAGGTCTCGTTCCGGGCATGGAAATTGTTGGCGTTAAATTCCGGGAAAACAGAGTCTTCGTCCCTGAAGTACTGATGGCTGCCAAAGCGATGAGTGCTGGCATGAAACACCTCAAACCATTCTTCCAATCGGGCGCTGTAAAACGTAAAGGCGTCTTTATCGTCGGAACTGTAATGGGAGACCTTCACGATATAGGCAAAAACCTCCTGGCCATGATCGTGGAAGGTGCCGGATGGGAAGTGATTGATCTTGGAATTGATGTCCCAGCCAGTAAATTCATCGCAGCTATCGATGAACATCCAGAAGCCTTTGTGGGACTTAGCTGCCTGCTGACAACTACCATGCTCAATATGGAAAAGATTGTAGGCGAGATCAAAAACACCCGCCCTAATACCCGCATCCTGATCGGAGGTGCTCCCGTTAATAACGAATTCCGCGCCCGTATCGGGGCCGACTGGTATTCCGCCGACCCACAAGGTGCCGTGGATTACCTGAATAAACAGGTAAGCTGATGAGCCGTTTGACACCCCGTGAAAACCTGATCCGCGCTGCCCACCGACAGGGATTCGACTGGGTTCCAATCGACCTGCTCCTTTGTGATTCACAAATCCAGCAGTTCATAAACCGCTTTGGCCATGCCGACTATTTTAATTGGTTTGGCGTTGATTTCCGATGGGTCGAACTAAAAGAAAAACCTGGGTTCACTAACCCTAAAGATCTTTACCCCAGAGAGATACTTCCGAATAGCACCGAATTTGATGTGCTCGGCCTCGGACACTCGAAAGGATCGGAAGCAGCATACCACATGACCCGTATGCACCATCCCCTCGCAAAAACCGATTCAATCGAAGAGATCATTAAATACCCGTTGCCAATCATCAACCGCGATGAAAACCAGGAATTATTCGACCAAGTGGGCACCCTACACCAACAAGGCCTCGCTGCCATGTGCATGATGCAGATGACAATATGGGAAACCTCCTGGTTCCTGCGATCTATGGAAGATCTAATCATGGACATGCTCACCGAAGATGAAAAAGCTACAGTTCTTCTGGATAAAGTTCTTGATTATCAGATATCCCGCGCCACCATACACGCCAGTGCAGGCGTCGATATCCTATCCCTCGGCGATGACGTCGGAATGCAAACCGGTCCACTCATCAGTCCGGATTTATGGAAAACCTGGATCAAACCTAGGCTTAAAAAAGTCATCGACGCAGCCAGAAACATAAAACCCGATATCCTAATCTTCTATCACTCCTGTGGCGATGCCACCCAGTTTATCGATGGGCTTATTGACTGCGGAGTGGATATCCTTAACCCGGTACAACCAGAATGCATGGATTTCAATGCAATCCATGAAACTTACGGTAACCAACTCTCCTTTTGGGGAACCCTTGGAACCCAGCAACTGCTGCCATTCGGCACGCCTGAGGAGGTCCGAGAAGCTGCCAGAGATCGAATCCAAACCTGCGGCCAGAAAGGTGGCCTGATCCTGGGCCCCACGCATCTGGTTGAACCGGAAGTGCCATTTGAAAACCTGGTGGCCATCAAAGAGGCCGCTCTTGAACTCTATCCCAGACCACGATCATGAAAGGAAAAGAACTAGTTTTTCAGGCCCTTCGGGGAGCTAAAACTCAAACAATCCCCTGGGTGCCCTTCGTCGGAGTACATGGTGCCCACCTCATCGAATCATCAGCATCAGACTACCTACAGTCGGCCGACCGAATCGTGGAAGGAATATCAAAAGCTGTCGAACTTTACCAACCTGATGGAATCCCAGTATGTTTCGACCTTCAAGTTGAAGCAGAAGCTCTGGGTTGCCGCCTCATATGGACAGATGATAATCCCCCCGCCGTCATCAGCCACCCCCTGACAGAGGGAATCTCCCTCGAAGAACTTACCCTACCAAACAAAAAAGCCGGACGTATCCCAATCATCCTGGAAGCAACCCGTCAACTGCGAACCTTATTCCCTGACCTGGCACTCTATGGGTTGGTAACCGGACCCTTTACCCTCGGGTTACACCTGCTGGGAACCGATATCTTCATGAAAATGATGGAGGACCCGGAAGCTATCCGAAACCTGCTGAGGTTTACCTCCCAGGTGACTCAAGCCATGGCAGAATACTACCTTAAAGCCGGTGCCGATATCATTGCAGTGGTCGATCCAATGACCTCTCAGATTGGACCCGATCAGTTCAATGAATTCATTCATGAACCC
>JAAYIP010000041.1 GCA_012523435.1 Bacteroidales bacterium
ACCGAAGGGAGTGAGATCGTCATAGCACTGGATATTTCGGGAAGTATGCTGGCCGAAGATTTTAAACCAAACCGGCTGGAGGCATCAAAGAATGTAGCTTCGGAGTTTATTGCCGGGCGACCGAACGATCGAGTCGGATTGGTCGTATTCAGTGGAGAATCATTCACTCAATGCCCTCTAACTACGGATCATGCGGTACTGATGAATCTGTTCAAGGGAATCGAGAGTGGGATTATCGAAGATGGAACCGCTATCGGTTTAGGACTGGCGAATGCTGTGAGCCGTTTGAAAGATTCTGATTCAAAAAGCAAAGTGGTGATCCTCCTGACCGATGGAATGAATAATCGTGGCGAAATCGCACCCGAAACCGCAGGAGAGATTGCCCATACGTTTGGAGTAAGGGTTTACACGATTGGAGTGGGGAGTATGGGAACTGCCCCCTACCCTTTCAGCACACCGTTTGGAATTCAATATCAGAATGTTAAGGTTGAAATTGATGAGCCTGTTCTGCAAAAGATTGCATCCTTGACTGGCGGTCAGTATTTCAGGGCAACGAATAATCAGAAGCTTCGGGAAATTTATCAAGAAATAGATCAAATGGAGAAATCCAGGATCGAAGTTAGAGAAGTAAGCAGCAAAACTGAAGAATACTTACCGTTTCTATTGCTGGCCCTGCTGGCCTTGGGATTAGAAATTGTTTTAAAGCTAACCTTGTTCAGGCGGGTTATATGATAGTAATAAGTTATATATCAAGTTAATATGAATACACCATTCCGGTTTGCAAATGAAAGTTATCTGCTGGGTCTCCTGGTGATTCCCATGCTGGTCGCTTTGTTTTTCCTGATACGCTACTGGTCGGGAAAACGCTTGCAGGCATGGAGTGATCATCAATTATTGAGCAGGCTGGTTCCTCTACGCTCGTCGTCCAGGCCAGTCGTCAAGTTTATGATTTTGATGATGGCCTTGGGAGCTATGATTATTGCTCTGGCCAGGCCGCAGTACGGAAGCAAGCTGACCGAAGTTAAACGGAAGGGTATAGAACTCATGATCGCGCTGGATGTATCAAATTCCATGTTGGCCGAAGATATTCAACCATCCCGGCTGGAGAACGCTAAAATGGCCATATCCCGACTGTTGGATAAACTGCAGAATGATAAAATTGGACTGATTGTATTTGCCGGAGATGCTTATGTCCAAATGCCCATAACGACTGACTATGCAGCAGCCAAGCTCTTCCTGGATGCGATTAATCCGCAGATGGTTCCTCGTCAGGGAACCTCGGTATCCAGTGCTATTCGTCTGGCAATGAGATCATTCACTCCTGAATCTGAAAAGAGCCGGGCAATCATTATTATCACAGACGGTGAAGATCATGAGGAGGGGGCCATTGATGCTGCCCGTGAGGCTGCTGAAGCAGGCATTGTCGTTCACACAATTGGGATTGGAACCCCTTCTGGCGTTCCCATTCCGATCTCTGGCGGAAGTGGCCGAGTGGACTTCCGTACCGATGCGGAGGGTCAGGTAGTCATCAGCAAACTCAATGAAGAGCTGCTTCGCCAGGTTTCTGTTAGCGGAAAAGGACTATACATTAGAGCTACCAATGCCCGCACCGGGCTAAATGATATCCTTGACGAAGTTAACAAGATGGAAAAAGAGGAGATCAGTGCCAAAGTATATGCCGAATATGATGAACAATTTGTCTATTACGCAGGATTAGCACTACTCCTTCTCCTGATTGAACTCATAATCCTAGGTCGCAAAAATCTGTTTATTAGCCGTTTAAATCTGTTTGAAAGTTCAAAAAGATGAGATGAGATGAAAATTATCTTGACCATTATCGGCTTCTTTATCTGGACATTGTCAGGGTTTTCGCAATCCGAAAAGCGGTATATCCGTGAAGGTAATCGCGAATTCAAAGCAGGAAAATTCAGCGAATCGGAAGTGGCGTATCGGAAGGCAATGGAAAATCGGAGTATTAGTGACATTGCAGGGTTTAACCTGGGGAGTTCACTTTATCGGCAGGAAAAATATGAAGAGGCAGCACGTCAGTATGATGTATCCTCGAGTGAAGGTGCCAAACCTGATCACTCGTCAAAGGCTTTACATAACAAAGGGAATGCCCTCCTGATGGCTGGGAATATCGATGAAAGCATCGAAGCGTATAAAGAGGCTCTCCGCAATAATCCAGCGGATTTAGAAACGAAGTATAACCTGGTTTATGCGTTGAACATGAAAGAGCAGATGGAGCAGCAACAACAGCAACAGCCAAAGGACGGAGAGCAGGAAGACCAGGAGGATCAGCAGGAGCAAGAGAATCCGAGTTCCGGAAATCAAGATCAGCAGCAACAGCAAGAACAGCAGCAACAACAGCAAGAACAGCAGCAACAAGCAGAACCACAGGATGCTAAAATTTCACGGGAAGATGCTCGAAGGTTGCTGGAAGCCCTTGCCAATGACGAAAAGCAGGTTCAGGAAAAGGTAAAGAAAGAGCAGGCTAAGGCATCTCGTGTTAGAACAATAAAGGATTGGTAATGAATATCATAAAAAGCTTCAGACGATTTAGCTGGTTGGGACTGGCACTGTTCGGTCTGGCTGGCGGTGTTGGCGTCATGGCCCAGGAAGCAATTGAATTTGTTGCCAGTGCGCCAAAGGTGGTAGCCGTGGGTGAAGCATTCCGCGTATCTTTTTCGGTTAATGCGAAAGCTGACCATTTTTCCGGACCAAAGATCGAGGGTTTTCACTTTTCTGGCCCGATGCTCTCTACCAGCATGAGTACCCAGATCATAAACAATCAGGTAACCCAATCAGCCTCATACACTTACAATTATACTTTGCAAGCAACCGAGGAGGGAGTCTTTACTATTCCTGCTGCCACAGTAACCGTTAAAGGTAAAGAATACACAACCGATCCGGTTAAAATTGAAGTCGTGAAAGGCCAAAATGAATCGGCGAGAGCTAACACGGGCCAAGTCGAAGATTCTCAACCGGGAGTAAAGGCCGAAGATCTTTTTGTACGGGTCGAGCTCGACCGCAACCAGGTTTTCAAAGGAGAACATATTGTGGCCACCATCAAAATATATTCACGTGTGAACTTGGCCAGACTTGGTGAGATGAAGATGCCCTCGTTCAGTGGTTTCTGGAGCCAGGAGGTTATGACACCAGCCCAGGTTAACCTGGAACGTACCAATTATAAAGGCCAGCTATATAACATGGGGATCATCCGTCAAACAATTTTAGTGCCCCAACAAACTGGAACCATTAAGATAGAACCCTTTGAACTTGAATGTTTTGTCAGTGTACCAAGCCAACGCTCACGATCGGTTTTCGATGATTTTTTCGGTGATGGATTTTTTGGTAGTTATGAAACCTTGTCTCGCAAACTCGTCAGCCCACCGATGGAAGTCAAAGTTAAACCGTTCCCAGTGAGCCCCCCTCCCGGATATACC
>JAAYIP010000288.1 GCA_012523435.1 Bacteroidales bacterium
TCGCCCGAAACAGCAAAAAGGAATGGCTCAAAAGCGTATCGGAACATCTGGATGAACAACGTCATCATCACCGCTATCCGGTAGTTAGCCGAATAGATCCCCACCTGACCCTGATCACCGGTGATCATCTTGACAAACACTTTATCTCCCGCATCGTTGATGGCCCCGGCTAAACCAACAATCACCAATGGGGCAGAGTAGGCGAGCAATTTCTTCATCAGGGCCGGGTCGAATACCAACCGCAAGCTTCTCATTTCCGGCAGCAACAGCACGAGCATCAGAGCGCTGGTGATCAGATTCGCAAGAAAAACATACCCCACACCCAATTCCCGGTTGTAAAGCCACCCGGGAATCACCATGCCGCGATTCTCCATCCAGGGGAAAAGCAATAAAAACATCAGCACTAAACCAATGTTTATCAACACATTACCCAGCTTTAAAAGGGCAAATCTCAGGGCTTTTGACTCCTGCCTGAGTTGTGCAAAAGGGATCATGGCGATGGAATCAATGGCCACAATCCAGGCCATCCAGATGATGTAATTGCGGTTATCCTCGTAATGAATAAATCCAGATATGGGGTTAATGAACAGATAGACCATGATCATCCAGACAATAGCCATCATCCCAACAAATCCAATCGTGTGACTGAACACCTTTTTTCGGTCTTCTCCCATGCCAGCGAAGCGAAAATAGCCCGACTCCATTCCAAACTCAATGACCACCAGCACAATGACCAGCCAGGCATATAGCTCACTCAGAATTCCGTAGGGATCTTTACCAAACAGACTGGTATAGAGGGTGGTAAGAACTAAATAGTTTAGCACCCGTGGAAGGATACTACCCAACCCGTAAATGACCGTTTGCCCAGCAAGTTTTTTAATCTCGTTCAATCAGTCAGATATTTACTTTGGGCCAAATTTAGTCACAAATCTACAGACTATCACCGGGTAAATACCCTCCCTATCTATCCTTTACCCTTACTGGCCTAGCGTGGTCTCAACTATTGATCTGAGCAAATTATGCGTACCTTTTTGCCCAAATTGGATCTGATGCACCGAAATAGCCTATTTCTCGTCCTATTCCTTACGCTTTTGCCAGTCTCGCTATCAGGCCAGCAAGCGTTTACGCTGAAAGGGCGTGTCTATAATTCTAAAACCAAGGAACCCATACCTCAGGCGAGTATCTATGTTAACGAGACTGTGCTTGGCGGGGCTTCCGGGGATGATGGCCGGTACGAGATCAAGATACCCTATACGCCCGCCATGGTCGTGTTCTCTTCAATAGGTTATACCAGACGATACTTTTCTCTCACCAGACCGGTTAAGGATGACTTTGACGTCCCGCTCGATCCCTCCCGGCACGAGATACCAGAGGTGCTGGTGACCGGTAAGCGTACACCCATCAGTATTTCGGATAAGCAGGATATCTATGTGCTGGATTACGAATTTTATGATAGCCACATCCTGCTCCTGGGAAATCCCGGCAAGAAAAGCCTCGAAACCCATCTGATCCTGATGGACCGTCTGGGGACCACCATCAATCGAAAGATCATCAACCGCGGGAATAACCTGTATCGCGATCCTTTTAATAACATCCACCTCCTCTGCGCCGATACGGCTTACCAGGTTTATTATGATGGTGAGGAGTTGCAACTCCTTTTCCCAACCCATAAGGAACGTTTTTTGAATGCGTTTCCTGAGTTCATTAAGATCCTGAATAACAAGATTATCCTGCGTCAGTACGATTTTGACGATCAGGCGCTGCTCTACTATTTCTATAATCCGCCCGACAGCACCATCCAGAAGTTCTGGGCCGAAGCCACTACTGAGGTGTATCGCAAGACAGACGGCTTGATGAGCAGCATCCATATCACTCCATCGGGCAAGTCAACCAGCCAGTTTAACTTGTTCAATTCCGATGAGCGATTCATTAAAATGGCTTTCTATGCCCCGATTTTTTGTCCCCTGGAGGTGATCAAGGATACCATTTACATTTTCAATTTTAACAACGGACTGATAGAAACCTTTAGTTATCGCGGATTCCACGCTGATACCCCAACTTCCTTCGCGTTCCACAAAGAGCCCGGCTGGCAAAA
>JAAYIP010000042.1 GCA_012523435.1 Bacteroidales bacterium
CCGGAAGGAGGAGGAAAAAAGAGCCCCGGAAAAGTATCTCGAGGTGATGCACGACACGCTGAAGCCGCTGCTCGACGTGTGCCGGGAGCATGGAACAGCCCTGCGCATCGGTACCAACCACGGAAGCCTGTCGGATCGTATCATGGACCGCTTTGGCGATACCCCCGAAGGCATGGTGGAAGCTACCCTGGAGGCGGTACGCATCTGCCAGGCCGAAAACTTCCATAACCTCGTCCTCTCCCTGAAATCATCCAATGTTAAGGTGATGGTAGAGGCTACCCGCCTGTTAGTCAGGCGAATGGATGCCGAATATATGGATTACCCGCTGCACCTCGGAGTCACCGAAGCTGGCGAGGGCGAGGACGGCCGACTGAAATCGGCCGTTGGCATCGGGTCGCTGCTGGTCGATGGCATCGGCGATACCATCCGTGTATCCCTGACCGAAGATCCGGAATACGAAATACCGGTAGCCTATGGCATTCTCCAAGCCTCCCGTGCTAGAATCACCCGGACAGAATACATCTCCTGTCCGGGTTGCGGCCGCACGATGTTCAATATCCAGGAAGCTGTGCGAAAAGTCAAAGCAGGAACCAGCCACCTCACCGGCCTCAAAATCGCCGTCATGGGCTGCATCGTCAACGGCCCGGGAGAAATGGCCGATGCTGATTATGGCTATGTCGGCGCCGGACCCGGGAAAGTGCATATTTATAAAGGAAAAACCCCGATATTGAAAAACATTAACGAAGACGACGCCATCGAACAACTACTGAAACTAATACAGCATGCCACCCTCACACCTCACACCTCACACCTTCTTAATAACTCGACAACAGCTTCGCGCAGCGAAGCGGACAACTTGACAACTAATTCTCTACCATGTCCATCGAAGTCAAAGGAATAACCAAACTCTACGGTCAGCAGAAAGCGCTGGATAACGTATCATTTACCGTCGCCACGGGCGAGATCGTCGGATTCATCGGTCCAAACGGTGCTGGCAAGTCCACCATGATGAAGATCATCACCGGGTACATCCCTCAGACGGAGTGAACGGTGCTAGTCAATGAGATGGAGACGCTGGAGCACTCGCTCGAAATACGTAAAATGATTGGCTATCTACCTGAAAATAACCCCCTTTACACTGATATGTATGTCAGGGAGTACCTCGAAATGGTGAAGGGGATCTACCAGAAAGGACAGAAGAGTAAAAAGGCCAGCGGGAAAAAGAGTGTAGGCGTCGGTGCGGGAGTGGAGGACATGATAGCGCTGGTGGGGTTGGAGAAGGAGGCGCACAAGAAGATCGGGGCCCTGTCGAAAGGGTATCGCCAGCGGGTGGGATTGGCGCAGGCGCTGATACACGACCCGTCGGTGCTGATTCTCGATGAGCCGACCTCCGGGTTGGATCCCAACCAGATCGTGGAGATCAGGAAATTCATCGGGAACCTCGGGCGGAAAAAGACCATTCTGCTCTCCACGCATATCATGCAGGAGGTGGAGGCTATCTGCGACCGGGTGATCATCATCAACCTCGGGAAGATTGTGGCCAACGAAAAGACCGAAGATCTCCGCAAGCAGGAGAGCAGCCTGGAGCGAATGTTCCAGCGGGTGACTCAAAAGTGATTTTGCAGAAAAGAATTTATTCCGAAAAGAATCTATGCCGGCTGTCCAGAATATCATCTTTGATCTTGGAGGTGTCTTGCTGAACATTGATTTCAAGCGGACCTTTGATGCGTTTGAGATCATCGGCTTCAGAGGAGCAGCCGAGCGTTTCATGCAGCCGGATATTCAGCAGCTGTTGGGAGATGTGGAGACGGGCGACCTGTGTCCGGCAGAGATGCGGGCGAAGTTCAGGGAGCTCACCGGCTTTAAATGCACGCAGGAACAGTTCGATAAGGCCTGGAATGCTTTGTTGCTTGATTATTGGCCAGAACGGATTGAGCTGGTGCAGCAGTTGTCGAAACGATATCGTACCTTTCTGCTGAGCAATACGTGCAAAATCCATTGCGAAAGTTATAACAATAAGTTAGACAGGGAGTTTGGGATACCATCGCTCGATCATTTGATGGAGAAAGCCTACTATTCGCATGAGATGGGTCTCCGGAAACCGAACCTTCGCATTTACGAGCGAGTGCTGAAAAAGTCGCGGCTTGATCCTTATGAGACGGTTTTTGTAGATGATTCGGAGCCCAACGTCATCGCTGCAGAGAATCTTGGGATGCGTGGCGTGTTAGTGACTCCCGGGGCTGATCTGGCTGCTCTGCTCAGGCAGCATGACATTCAGTAGAAATGATTGCTGATGGTAAATATCTGACAGCTTTATGGTATGATGGAGAGTCGGAGAGTGTGCTCTACATCGACCAGACCCTTCTGCCTCATCAGTTGATAATCAGGAAGATGATCACTTTTGAGGATGGCTTGCGTGCCATTCGCTGGTTGGAGGTGCGGGGGGCGCCGCTGATTGGGGTGGCGGGGGCTTTTGCGTTGTGGCTGGGCATGCGGGAGAGCGCGGGCAGGGGAGCGCCGGAGGAACGGTTCAACACGCTGGCAGAGAGATTGCTGGCCACCCGGCCAACTGCCATCAACCTCGCACGAGGCATCCGCGAACTGAAACACGATCTGCACAGTGAGACACTCCTGCTCCAACGTGCTATCACCTTCCGGGAGGAGGAGATCGAACGATGCCGCCGAATCGGAATGAACGGCGTGCCGATCATCCGGGCGCTGGCTCACAAAAAGAGTGACGGCGTGGTGAATATCCTCACCCATTGCAACGCCGGATGGCTCGCATGTGTGGATTATGGCACGGCCCTGGCTCCTATCTATCTAGCACATAATGAAGGAATTAAGGTGCATGTTTGGGTCGATGAGACCCGCCCCCTGAACCAAGGATCCCGGCTCACAGCCTATGAACTCGAAGAACATGGCGTACCATGTACCGTCATCACCGATAACGCCGGTGGACTCCTGATGCAACGAGGCGAGGTGGACCTCGTCATCGTGGGGGCCGACCGGATCACACGCAACGGCGATGTAGCCAACAAAACCGGTACCTACCTCAAAGCCCTCGCCGCTTTTGATAATGGGATCCCATTTTATGTGGCTGCCCCGGAAACCACCTTCGACTACGAGCTGGAAACGGGTAGCCAAGTGCCAATCGAGGAGCGCCATGGCAACGAATTGCAGGTGGAAACCCCCGACGTGGCCGTGCGAAACCCGGCCTTCGATATCACCCCGGCCCGGCTGATCACGGGCTATCTGACTGACAAACAAACCTTATAATGATCTACAACTGCCATATTCACACATTCCGGGATGTCGATGTACCGGTGAAATTTCTGCCATTCGGACTCGTGAGACTCCTCGCTAGCCAGTCGTTCTCCCGTACCCTGATCAAACTATTGAATCATATTAACCCATTCTCCTCCAATGATTTATTTGACCGTTATGCCCGATTTGTTCAGATGGGGAAACTGGGGTCACAACGGCGGATTCTGGATGAGTGCAAGAAATATTATCCGGAGGATACCCGCTTTGTGGTTCTCGCTATGGACCTAGCCTACATGGAGGCGGGAGGAGTGCCAAGGCCTTATGCCAATCAGCTTCGGGAACTGTCAGAAATGAAAAGAACCTGCCCACAGGTTATCCCATTCATTCATATCGATCCCCGCCGTCCGGAGTGCTTCGACCTTTTCCGTCAATCAGTGGAGGAGTGGGGATTCGAAGGATTGAAGATCTATCCACCGATCGGCTATTTTCCTCATGATGAGCGACTTTACCCGATATATGATTACTGCCAGGAACACAGCCTTCCGGTGATCACCCACTGCAGCCCCTATAATCCCGTGCATTTCAGAGGTTCACGAAAGACCTTGATGCGGCTCCTCTCGGATTCGCTGGTTGAACTTGGTGATCCCCAAGCCAGCAAAAAAATCCTCTGCTCCACGTTCTCCCACCCGGCCAACTGGGAAAAGGTGGCCACCGATTTTCCCCGGCTCCGGATCAGCCTGGCTCATTTCGGATCAGGATATTGGTGGTCGAGATACCTCGATAATCCGGGAGATCAGGGCAACTGGCTGACCATCATCCGAAAGATGATCAGCAAGCATGATAACATCTATACCGATGTATCCTTTACCATGAGTGACACCGGATTCTTCTCGCTACTTAAAGTGCTGCTGACCAATGACCAGCTGCGAAAGCGCGTGCTGTTTGGCTCCGATTTTTATATGGTGGAAACCGAAGCCACCGAACGCCGATTTGGGCTCGACCTGCGGGCATTCATCGGAGAGGAAAATTTCCACACCATTGCCACCGAAAATCCGATGCAATTTCTTGATAAACAATAATATACATTCATCATGAGAATCCATGTCCTGACCATCCTCCTGCTTCTCAGTCTGCCTTTGGCGGGCCAGGCGCAGCAGGATACCCTGCCCAGACCCAAAGACTATCGTTTTATTATCCAGGATGCACCTGCCCGCCTCTTCACCATGCGGCAGATGAATGAATCGTACCTCTCGGGCTACCGGATGATGTCCCGGGTGCTGGATCAGGAGGTGGGAACA
>JAAYIP010000289.1 GCA_012523435.1 Bacteroidales bacterium
AAACACTCCGTCACTCCTATATCGCCTCCCTACTCCAAATTCCCCACCTGGTGATTTGTATCAACAAAATGGACCTCGTCGGGTACGATCAAAACATTTTTGAATCGATACGAGAAACCTACCTAAAAGTATCTAATAACCTCGATATCAAAGACATACAGTTTATTCCGATTAGCGCACTACTCGGAGATAACGTAGTGAATCCATCGGAGAAAACCCCCTGGTATCAGGGCCCAACGCTCCTTCAGCTTCTGGAAAACATCGATATCACCGCCGACCGAAATATTTCAGACCCACGATTTCCGGTTCAGTATGTCATCCGACCTCTGTCCGATGAATTCCATGACTATCGTGGCTATGCCGGTCGCGTTGCCGGCGGCCAATTCCACACCAAAGATGAAGTCATGGTGCTTCCCGGTCGCCAGCTCTCACGGATCGCATCTATCGACCTTTTCGAAAAGTCTATTAATGAGGCAATTAACAGTCAATCCGTTACCATTCGTCTCGAAGATGATATCGACATTAGCCGTGGCGATATGATTGTCAGTCCCGATCGGTTACCAGAGGTATCGCAGGAAATTGACATGATGGTTTGCTGGTTTAATGAAAAGCCCCTGAACCCGGCGGGTAAATATGCAATCCGGCACACTTCCCGTGAAGCCCGATGCCTGATCCGGGAAATCTGTTACAAGATGGATATCAACTCGCTCACCCGAAATGACCAAGACCGCACGATCGGCATGAATGATATTGGAAAAATCCGGATCAAAACAACCAAACCCCTGTTTTACGATACCTATAACCGTAACCGATTGACAGGAAGCCTGATTCTTATCGACGAAGCAACCCATGAAACGGTAGCTGCCGGCATGATCCTTTGAAAACCAAGCCCAATGGAAAATAATAAGTACTTTTTTGTCTGTTGTACCTGTGGAGAAAAGATAGCAGGTTTTGGCCCATGGTTTGCTCATCAGCAGCAGTGTCCCGCTTGTGGAAGCAAATGGGTGGATGTTCGTTATCAAAATGATCCGGCTGGCATACAGCAACTGATTGCAGATAAGAATACCCGGGTAGAATCATTTTTCCACTACTTCGACTATCTACCACTGATAAACCGTAACAATATCATCACCAGTGGTGAGGGGGCTATTCCCGTCGAGCGGTGGGCTTTCCTCGAGGAGTTCGCCCAACACTATTTTGGAACCAACCTGACCGTTCTGGTTTATCGAAACGATCTGAATGGAGGTACCGGTACTTTCAAAGATGTGGCCGCTGCCATGGCTGCTTCTGTGTTAAAAGAACATGGAATTCGAGAGTACTGCGTGGCCAGTACCGGAAATATTGCCACGGCATTTGCCTTTTATCTGGCTAAGGCAGGCATTTCACTGTCCGTTTTTATCCCGGAAGATGCCCTAAAATCTAACGAAGCCGGTGTCAGTTGCTTTGGACAACGGGTGTACCGCATCAAAGGCGACTACGCTCTGGCAAAAAAGATCTGTGCAGAATTTTCAAAAAAATATAATATCCCCATGTCGGGCGGCAATATCGACCCCGCCCGCGTTGAAGCTAAGAAAACACAGGTGTTCGAGTGGTTACGCCAACTCGGTTATATTCCAGATGTCTATATCCAATCCCTCGCTGGAGGTACCGGACCAATCGCTATCGATAAAGCACTCAATGATATCCGGCACCTGGGGCTGTTTACAAAAGACCCTCGGTATATCCTTGTCCAACCCAGCGGATGTAACCCCATGACCGTTGCCTGGGAAAAAGCCAAAGCCACCGCTTACCCGGACGGTTGGACCCAGGATTTTCCGATCTTTAACAGTCCGCAAACCCGCATCCCTACACTGGCCAACGGGAACCCGCAAACGTACCCGATTCTGGCTCCCTTGGTACATAAAACAAACGGTGAGTTTATCACCTTCGATGAGAACCTTCATGTAGAAGTCTCAAGATTAGTCGCTTACGAAACAGGAATTAAAGCCGGACCAGCCGCTGCCATTGCCGTAGGTGGATTCTTCCAGTCGCTTCAACAGGGACTCCTGCAAAATGGCGAACGGGTTATGATCAATCTTGGTGAGGGTACCGACCGGGCTCCTGATCTTCTTGAAGAGATGATCTATACCACTATCGAAACTGATAACGTAGCAAATTGCTCACCATTCCACCGCGAAACCCTTCGCTCCAAATTATATAAACCCTTCCTTCCCTGATAATCTGTCAGGAGGTGAGAACATTGGAACGAAATTTGCAACTCATAATTAAAACTAAAATCAACCATGAAAAAAAGTAAAAACCTAGGGATCATAGTTTTAGTGGTGATCCTCGCCCTTCTTGGATTATCAGCCTACCGGTCATATAATGGAATGGTAACCCGTAGTGAACAAGTCACTGCCCAGTGGGGTAATGTGGAAACTTCCTATCAACGCCGGGCCGACCTGATTCCCAATCTTGTCAACACGGTTAAAGGCTACGCCGATTTTGAACGGGAAACGTTGGAAGCTGTGATCAATGCACGATCAAAAGCCACCTCCGTGGAGATCAATCCGGAGAATCTGAACGCAGAATCACTCCAGCAATTCCAAGAAGCCCAGAACGGCCTTGGAGGAGCATTAAGCCGACTGTTAGTTGTGATTGAACGGTATCCTGATCTGAAAGCAAATCAGAACTTTATGGACCTGCAGGCACAGCTCGAAGGTACCGAAAACCGCATTTCAACCGAAAGACGTAAGTTCAACGAAGTGGCTCAAGGTTATAATACCTTTATTCGACTCTTCCCTAGAAATATCTGGGCTAGCCTCTTCGGATTCGATAAGAAACCCTACTTCGAAGCAGCCGAAGGTAGTGATCAAGCACCAGTTGTGGAGTTCTAATGAAAACATCGGCTAAAGATTTTTTTACCCCCGAAGAGGAAGCTCAAATCCTGCAAGCCATTCTCGAAGCCGAAAAAAACACTTCCGGCGAAATTCGTGTCCACCTGGAACTGTTTTTTAAAGGCGATCTAATGGATCATGCTGTTTACATCTTCAATAAACTGGGTATGCATAAAACAGCACTTCGCAATGGAGTCCTGTTTTATATCGGATTGAAAAACAGGCAGTTCGCCATTTTAGGAGATCAAGGCATCAACCAGGTAGTGCCTCCTGGATTTTGGGACCGAATCAGTGACTATATGCGAGAAGAGTTTGCCAAGGGCAAGTTTTTTGAAGGGCTCACACAAGGTATCCTTTTAGCCGGGGAACAACTAAAAGCCCACTTCCCCATTCAGGCCGACGACCGGAATGAGCTATCCAACGACATTTCTTTTTCCTGATCCAAACCCAAGACCATGTTAAACCGACTCACTTTTTTCGCCTTACTCCTGTTGCTGGCCTGGCATCCTGCTCTTGCACAGGATTTTCCCGATCCAATGCAGCCACCACGCCTAGTGAATGATTTCAGCGGATTATTATCCGATCAGGAAAATAACTCACTGGAAAGGACGCTCAGGGATTTTCATGACAGAACCACAACACAGATTTATGTGGTGGTGTTGGACGATCTGCATGGCTATGAAAAAGCTGATTACACCACACGGTTAGCTGAACAATGGGGTGTAGGGCAAAAAGGAAGAGATAATGGAGTTATGATTCTGGTCAAGCCCAAGACAGAATCGGAAAAAGGTGAGGTATTTGTAGCCGTAGGATATGGTTTGGAAGGAGTTTTAACCGATGCCCAGGCAAATCAGATTGTTGACCTCGACATGATTCCAAGATTCAAGGAAAATGACTATTACGGGGGTTTGGAAAGTGCGATTTCAGTGATCATGAAGATCACTGAAGGGGAGTTCACTGCCGATCAGTATATCAAGAAGAGCAACGGCGGATTTGGGTCTGCACTGATTGGAATGATGATCATCTTCATCATCATTGCCCTCATCTCTGGAGGCAGGAATAAGACTAACCGGCATCAGGGGTTTGGCAAGAGCGAGCTGCCCTTATGGCTCTTGATGGGCATGATGAGCGGAGGCCGTTCATCGGGTGGATTTTCTTCCGGCGGCAGCAGCGGCGGATTTGGTGGATTTGGCGGAATGGGAGGCTTCGGCGGTGGCGGTGGCGGAAGCTTTGGTGGCGGAGGTGCCGGCGGCAGTTGGTGATCCGCCTGCAGCTTTATTCCTCGCGTTTTACAATCTCGTCGTCAACCAGGATTCTGCCACAATACTCACAAACAATGATCTTCTTCCTTGAGCGGATATCCAATTGCCGCTGTGGTGGGATACGATTAAAGCAACCGCCACAAGCATCACGCTGAACGGTAACTACGGCAAGGCCATTGCGAGCATTCTCCCGAATCCTTTTGTACGCCTTCAAAAAGCGTTCTTCAATCCGTTCGCTGATCTTATCGGCTCTATCTTGTAAAGCATCCTCTTCTTTCTTCGTCTCTGCAATGATTTCTTCAAGCTCCTGCTTTTTCGTAACCAGATCACGCTCCCGCTCTTCGAACCTCTTCTTCGATTCGTCAAGCTGAACCTGAGCCTCCTGTAATCTAACAGAAAACTCTTTGATGCGCTTCTCACACAATTGAATTTCAAGTGTTTGATATTCAACCTCCTTGGTCAAGGAATCAAATTCACGGTTATTCCGAACATTAGCCTGCTGAGTTTCGTACTTCTTAATCAGCTCCTGTGCATCAGCGATCTCATTCTTTTTCTTATTGACAGCACCCTCCAGTTCATTGACTTCATCGGTAAATTTTCCGATTCTGGTTTCCAAACCAGCAATCTCATCTTCTAAATCCTGCACCTCCAAGGGCAACTCACCGCGAAGGGTCTTGATCTTGTCAATTTCTGAGTGGATAGTCTGAAGTTCATAGATATCTTTCAATTTTTCTTCCACATTTCCGGTCTGTTCCCTAACCCCTGTTTTCTGTGATATCATGGCTGTTACAAGTATTTTATCGGGTTTGTATTCACCTCGGTTAAACGAACTGCAAATGTAGGGAATTTTTCAATAAGGTAATCGTGTAGAATCGTCATCGCAACACGTTCACTTTCATAATGTCCGATGTCGGCTAGTAGGAGATCCGCCGGCACATCAAACCAGGCGTGATATTTAATATCAGCTGTCAGATACACATCAGCACCGGCGCAGGCTGCAGCCTGGATAAAGTCGCTCCCACTACCACCGCAAACAGCGACCCGTTTAACCATCTGCCCATGAAAAACAGAATGCCTCAACATCGGTAATCCCAGGAGATTTTTTACCCTTTCCAGAAAGGCTTCAGCCTTTTCCGGCACCTGAAGATCACCCACGGCACCCAATCCTGCAGAAAAATTGACATTAGCCAAAGGAATGAGATCATAAGCCACCTCTTCATACGGATGGGCTGCCAACATTGCCCCGACGACCACTTTGATCAAAGGTTTAGGGACAATCGTCTCAAAACGAGTCTCCTCCTCCTGATGTAGCTTCCCATGCTCTCCAATAAACGGATTGGTCCCCAAGCCTGCACGGAAAGTACCGGTTCCCGCAGAACTAAAGCCACAACTGTCATACAATCCGATCTGCCCAGCCCCAGCTGTGAAAACTGCCTGACTAACTGCGTCCAGATGAGCCGATGGAACATAACAGACCAGTTTAACCAAATCATCCTGCCTTGGAACCAACACGCTAGTTTTCTTTAACCCGATCAGACCTGCTATTCGACCACTTACCCCATCAGCCATTGAATCCAGATTTGTGTGCGCCGATAAGAGCACCAAATCATCTCTGATGGCCTGATGTAATACCCTCACAGCTAATGATGATCCGGTAAAATTCTTTAAACCACTAAAAATCGGAGGATGATGAGAGATGATCAGATTATAACCACCTTTGGTTGCCTCATCCAGAACTTCGGGTATCACATCCTGACAAACAATAATACCGGTAACCTCTTGCTCGAGACTCCCGGTGTGTAATCCCGAATTATCATATCTCTCCTGATATCGAAATGGAGCCCTCAACTCTAGAGCTTCCACTACCTGCTTAACC
>JAAYIP010000290.1 GCA_012523435.1 Bacteroidales bacterium
ATCTCCTCTTCGGTCAATTGAAACATGCTACAGGCAGCCCGGTTGACGTTTAAAATTGAACCATCTGGTTTGGTTTGTAGGATGGCGTCCATACTATTATTCAGGATCAGGCGATTGATCTCTTCAGTAAGTTTAAGTTCTTCTTTGGCTTTGTTCAGCTCACTTAAATCCAGTACAGTAAAGATTGATTCCCGATTGGGATCCTTTTGGTCAATTATTGTTGAGGCCAAATAAACAGGGAGAACTTCTCCATTTTTTTTCATCCATTCGGTTTCAATAATCCCACTGCCCTTATCTTCTATCTGCCCGTATATGGAATTCCCTACTCTCTCATATTCTTCTTGTGAAGCATAGACGATTCGGCTGTTTTTCCCTATAAGTTCTCCCTTGGTATAACCCAACATATCGCAAAGCTTTGGGTTAGCTTCCATGAAAACCCGGTTTTTAATGGCTCCAATCCCGCCAGGTGAGACTCGGAAGATGCTACTCAGTTTCGCCTCACTATCCCGGACTTTCTCCTCGTTGATTTTGCTCTCGGCTACTTCCCAGGTGATTTGGGCCAGGAAGCGGACGGATTCTACATCCTTCTCGGTATAATCGGTTTGGCGATTGCCGATACCCAGTACTCCAACCACTTGGTCACCTTGCAGGACCGGAACCACGAGTTCCCGAATTATGCGGACATGCCCTTCCGGCAGTCCTTTTCTCCCAGGTAGGTTTTGGAAATCGTTATGGATTAGAGAGCGCTTGAGGCGGATGCTATCAGCCCATACCCCGGCTTCTTCCACCCTGTAATGCTTGGTCTCGGCCGGGATGGAGCAAATATCTTTTTCGGTTCGCGATGACCAGGTTTGTAGTTGGATGGTATCCTGGTCGGGCAGTACGAAATGGAAAAAGCCAACTGGGCTGCCAGTCATATCGCAGATCTCATCCAGGATTTTTTGAAGGGTGTCTTTCAGGCTATGAGAGGTGGCAAACTCAAACACCCTCAATCGAATATCAGTTAGCTTGCGGTGGAACCTTTCTGCGGTTTGGTCGCTGAACACCATGACTACCCCACGGATGTTACCCTTTGGATCACGTATTGGTGCTCCGCTGTCACTGATTGGAGTCTCTCGCCCGTCTTTCGCAATCAGTATGCTATCCTCGGGCAATCCTTCCGGGTTTCCTCTTTCGATGACTGCCAGAACGGGGTTCGGGATGATTTCGCGGGTTTTTTCATTGACCAGGTGAAAAACTTCCTCAAAACTCCTGCCGCGAGCCTCCTGCTCCTTCCACCCGGTCAACTGTTCAGCAACCGGATTCATGTTTCTAACCAGTCCATCCCGATCGGTGGAGATCACGCCATCGCCGATGCTGTAGAGAGTGGCACCCATCTCCTCCTGATATTCATAAAGGGTTGATTTATTGTGAAGTAATTCTCGATATAAATTTCGCTGCCGGATGTAATAGATCCAAGCAACCATGGTTGCTATGAGGATGATAAACAAAACGGTGACTAAACCAATCAGAATGGCTTTTTTATTGAGCTCATGGAATACTTCCGAGAGGTCGACTTTGGCCGCCAAAAACCATGGAGTTCCTGGAACTTTTTGGAAATCC
>JAAYIP010000003.1 GCA_012523435.1 Bacteroidales bacterium
CACTCATGTCGATCTCGTTGAATGTGGTCAACATCGCAGTCTCATTCTTAACAGCGACCAACCTTTCGCTCAGCTTTTGCCTCAAGAGAGAGATCCTGTTTCTCTCAAGCGTTCTATCTTCTTGATTGACATTTGGTTCAGCTGATTGCTCGGAAGGTCTTTTCTTGAGAGAATCAGCAGCAGCTAGCACATCTTGTTTGGTGATCCGGCGGAGACCATTCAGCACATCGTCTATCGAGAGTCTCTGATCTTCCATCTCCTTGCGGGCTAGTGGTGTGATCTTGATTTCTTCTGTTTTCGGTGCGTCAACCGGAGTCTCTTTTTTGGGTTGTTCTTTCTTGGCGGGGGCCTGATCGTGCGGAGCTGCTTCTGACTGCGCCACGTCACTGGTATCGATACGGGCAATGACAGCTCCAACGGCGACTCGGGTGCCCGGCGTGACCAGGATTTCAATCTTTCCGGCCACGGGCGCATTCACTGCTAGGGTTGCCTTTTCGCTTTCCAGAAGGGCAATTTCCTGATCTTTGGCAACAATTGAGCCGGATTCAACCATCCAGGATCCGATTTCCACTTCTGAAATGGACTCACCCGGTGACGGAACTTTAATCTCGATCATGATGCTAGACTTTTATAAGTATTCAAATTCTCTGAGGATCTCAATTCTGCTCTTACCCTCCACACATTGGAGACCGCAATAGGTATTTCTTAGCTCGCAGGTGCAGCGGCGGAAAACTTTATCGATCAGCTCCTGCTGGGTGATCTGGTGAATCCGGTTCAGGCCGGTTGCAGGAGAGCCGCTTGGCTTGCGGCAGACCGGGATCCAATCGACATAAGTGACCTCATTTTTGATGAATGGCCAGGCGCCCATGTTTTCGGGCTCTTCCTGAACCCAGATATGAAGCTGAGCTTTCGGGTACTTTTTGAGGAGCGTTTTTACTGCTTCGTGCGGGAAGGGATACATTTGTTCAATCCTGACCAAAGCAATATCTCGGGCGTTCCACTCGGCTTTGGGTTTAAGGAGTTCGTAATACATTTTACCCCAGCAGAATACAACCCTTTTGACGTGATCGGGATCAGTGTTTGGGTCATCAATAACCTCCTGAAAACCACCACTTTCAAAGTCTCTAAGGGGAGAGGTACAGTTGGGGTGCCGGAGAAGGCTTTTGGGTGAAAAGGTAACCAATGGAACGCGGAAACGCCGGATCATTTGGCGGCGCAATAGGTGGAAAAAATTGGCTGGGGTGGTTGGGTTTACCACGTTGATGTTAAGGTTTGCAGCCATTGTGAGAAACCGCTCAATCCGTGCACTGGAATGTTCTGGTCCCTGGCCTTCATAGCCGTGAGGGAGCAGAAGGACCAACCCATTTTGGAGGCCCCATTTCTCTTCGGCCGAAACCAGATACTGATCGATGATCACCTGGGCATTATTCGCAAAATCGCCAAATTGTGCTTCCCAGATAGTGAGGGTTTGTGGTCTGGCAAGAGCGTATCCGTATTCAAAACCCAGCACCGCATATTCAGAAAGCGGAGAGTTTAAAACGGTAAATGAGGTATCAACCTGGTCCAGCTGTTTCAGCGGATAGTATTTTTCACCTGAATCTTCCTGTACCCAGGCAGCATGACGATGGGCAAAAGTACCTCGTTCGCTATCCTGCCCGGATAGTCTGATGCTGATACCTTCCTGTAGCAGGGATCCATAGGCCAGCAATTCCCCCGTAGCCCAGTCGAGCTGGTCGGCATCCACCAGTTTTTTCCTGTTTTCGATGATTTTGTGTGCTTTCTGGAAAAAATTTCGGTCAGTAGGGAGCAACGTGATGAGCTCCAGCAGCTTTGTAAGCCGGCTCCGATCAACCCGGGTGTTCACGGGAGCTGCGATCTCATGGGCTGTTGAGTGCATGAATCCGGTCCAATCATCGAGAAGAAAGGGTTTAATCTTGATTTTATCGTTAGGGCCAACCCCATTGTAACAGGATTCCAGCTGGTTTTCAAATTCGTCAATGATTTGATTCTTTTCAGTTTGATCGAAAACACCTTCGTCGATGAGTCGCTTGGCATAAATCTCCCGGATATCGGAGTGTTTTTCGATGGCTTTATAAAGCAATGGCTGCGTAAATCGAGGCTCATCTCCCTCATTATGACCATATTTGCGATAGCCCAGGATATCAATAAATACATCCTGATGAAAGAGCTGTCTAAACTCCACGGCTAGCCGGATCGTGTAGATCAAAGCTTCAACATCATCACCGTTGACATGAAAGACAGGTGATTTGACCACCTTGGCAACATCAGTACAATAGGTGCTAGATCGAGCCTCCAGGTAGTTGGTGGTAAACCCAACCTGATTGTTGAGTACTAGGTGAATTGTTCCGCCGGTGCGGTAGCCTGGCAGTTGTGACATTTGCAACAGCTCATACACAACCCCTTGGCCCGCGATGGCAGCATCCCCATGAATAATTATTGGCAAAACAGGGGACTCAGAGCCCTGATGAACATGATCCATCCGGGCACGAGCCATACCACAAACCAGGGGACCCACAGTTTCGAGATGACTGGGATTTGGTAGGAGTTCAATTCGAACGGTCTGATCATCTTCCATGGTAACTTCACGGTCGTACCCCAAGTGATACTTAACATCCCCCAAGACTACACCTTCGGCATAATCGGTGCCCTTAAATTCCCTGAAAATATCAACAAAAGGCTTCTGCATGATGTTCGCCAGCACATTCAGTCGTCCCCGGTGGGCCATGCCAATCGTGAACTCACGAATACCCAGCTGTGATCCTTTTTCAATGACCTGATCAAGAGCAGGAATCAAGGCCTCGATTCCTTCGAGAGAGAATCGTTTTTGCCCGACAAACTTCTTGTGGATGAATTTTTCAAAAGCTACTGCACTGTTGATGTGTTTGAATATTTTGATTTTCTCATCCCGGCTAAATTCTACCCGATTTTGGGTTGATTCCATTTTTTTCTGCAACCACTCCAGAATCACCGCCTTCCGAATGTACATGAACTCAGCTCCAATACTCTGACAATAAGTTTCTTGGAGATGGTGAATGATCTCTCTGAGGGTAGCCGGCCCAATACCAATCTGCTTGCCAGCCTGAAACTCTACGTTAAGATCAGCCTCTGATAATCCGTAATTCTCAATATCCAGAGTGGGGAAATACTTTCTTCTTTCTCTTACCGGATTTGTTTTGGTAAACAGATGCCCCCGCTTTCGATACCAGTCAATCAAATTGAGCACACGAAATTCCGTGTCAACATCGGTGAATCCCGCGGGGAGAATCGATTGGGTTCCCCTGGCGAATTCAAAACCTTCGAAGAATCGTCTCCAGCTGATATCAACAGATTGTGGATCAAGAAGATAGTTTTTATAAAGTTCCTCAATAGCACTGCTGTCCGCTTGGTTTAGGTATTCGTGTTTGTCCATTTTCTCAAAAGCATGTTTGGCTAATATAGAAAAAGGAACAACTCAAACGGTGACAAGGTTTAACAACCTTGCAAAATCGTTACCTTTGAATCAAACAAATAATTCATTTGAAGTCATTCCTGTCACTGGTTGTACGTGATATCCTGGACCTGACCGGGAACGATCCCGGTCGTTCTGTTTTTATTTTTCCCAATCGCCGATCGGGTCGCGAATTTTTGGAAGAGATGCATCGCCAGATCAATGGACCGGTGCTGTCGCCGGAGGTTCTAAGCATTGATGACTGGATGATTAAGCTGTCAGGTTTTGTTGTGCCCGACCGGAACACCAGTCTTGCCGCTCTTTATCCGATTATTAGGAAGCGCCTGGATTATCGGGGATCCTTTGCGCAGTTTATGGATTTTGGGGAGATGATTCTGAGTGATTTTGATGATGTTGACCGTTATCTGGCAGATCCAGCGCGGCTTTTTCGTGGGTTAACAGAATATAAAATGACAGAGACTGTCATTGATTCGGATGAGTTTAAACAACTGACTGAGCTGATTGCCCGTTTCTGGGGTAGTTTTTCTGAACGTGTTAGCCGGCATCAGGAGAATTGGCTTGCAACCTGGGAGCAACTGGACCCTATTTATCACGATTTTCATCACGCCTTGCAGAGTAAGGGAATGGCTACCTCGGGTTATTGCTACCGAGCGGTAGCTGAAAAAATTGAGCAGGGAGGCTCGCTCCGGATGGAACAGGATCTGTTTGGCTTGGTAGGTTTTAATGCCCTTACACGAGCAGAAGAGGTCCTTTTTGAGCATCTCCAGGAGGCTGGGAAAGCCCGATTCTATTGGGATTATCATCCCTTTTATTGTAACGGTGCTCATGAAGCCGGCAGGTTCATCACTCCTAACCTGGTGAAATTTCCAGCACCGGAGAACTTTACTCCGTTCCCCGATGGATGTAGTGCCCTGTATGATACCCAGCCGGATCCGCCCTTGATCAGGATTCTTCCCGTAACTTCTCAATCAGGTCAGACTCACCTACTGACCGCACTTTTACAGGAAGAACCTATCGGTAACCGCGGAATTATTCTGGCGGATGAGGCTGGATTACCCGA
>JAAYIP010000291.1 GCA_012523435.1 Bacteroidales bacterium
CCGATCCCTCGGAGGACTCAGCTCCTTCTTCGTGTGTGGCCAGGCTCGCCAAAATATCGAAGCTATGTGCCTAACCCGGCCGGACAATATCTCTATCGATGAAAATATTCCACTCGATTATGTCAGGGATGTTTGCCAGAAACATGGAATCAGCTTCGGCGGAAATCTCCAGCTTACCCTGGTCCTGCTCATGGGTTCTCCCGAAGATTGCCAGACTCATGCAATGGAATGCATCGATATAGCTGGTAACACTGGTTTTATCCTATCACCAGGATGCGACCTTCCTATGCGAACACCCATCGAAAACCTAGCTGCCATAACCCATTTAGTCAGAGACCCGTATCAACAGCAGGTGATCAGAGCCCTCGAAAAAAAACCGGAGAGCCGACAACTACTGAATTTGGACGAATATGGGAAGAGCGATCGAGTCATCGTCGATATCATCACCCTGGATTCTGAATCCTGTGCCCCCTGCCAATATATGGTAGAAGCCGTTAAAGAGGTGGCCCCCCACTTCGAAGGCCTCGTTGAATGGAACGAACATTCCATCAAAAACATTGAGGGAGTCACCTTCATGTCTTCCCTTTTTGTCAAAAATATCCCAACAATCTGTATCGATGGACAAATTACGTTCGTTTCGAAAATTCCGCCCCGAAATGAACTGATCCGGGCTATCCAAAACCGAATCAATGAAAAGCTGAAAATCAAATTACGTATCAAAAGAGGTGAAATCCTCCTTCTCGGCCGCTCCACGGAAGAGATCAAACCCCTCCTGGAAAAAACACACCAAGCAATCGCCGAACTCGGCGTCTCCATTGAAATACGCCAGGAAACCAACGAAGATATCATTCGATCATTAGGTGTTGTAACAACACCAGCCTGGATATCAGTTAATTACAAAGCCAGAAGCGAAGCCGGAAATCCGGGAAAAGATGTCATTAAAGAATGGATCAAAGACCTGCTTTAAAAAAAATTCCACTGATACTGGTAACTGGATTTCTGGGCAGCGGCAAAACCAGCCTTCTTTGCAACCTGCTGAAACGATACTCCGGAAAATGGCGCATAGCCATCGTACAGAATGAATTTGCAGCCGGGCATGTTGATGGTACTACCCTGAAACAAACTCAGTCGCCCTTTGAACTACTCGAAATCAATAACGGGAGCCTGTTTTGCGCCTGCCAGCTTGGGGATTTTGTCGCCCGCCTGGATCCATTTCTGGACCAGGCCAATCCGGATCTGATCATTCTGGAGGCAACCGGATTGGCAGATCCCGCTTCCATGGGACAGATCCTTCACTCAGGAAACCTGGCTCAAAAACTCTATCTGGCTGCAATTTGGTGTATCGCTGATGCTGCTAATTTCCTTAAAATCATCAATGTAGTCAACCGAACCAAACAACAAATCAGATTAGCCGACCTGATCCTGATCAACAAAATTGATCTGGTTCAGGAGACTAAGAGCATCCGGCAAAAAATTGCCGATCTTAACCCATCAGCGCCTGTTCTTGAAACCCGGTATGGAATAACCGATGGTATTGATTTAGAACAGATGCTTTCCGATGGGGCACTTCTTCCCGATCGGCAGCTGTCGTCCGTTTCATCGGAAGGCCGCCCACCATTTAACACCTGCGTGATCAAAACCAACCGACTGTTCGATGAAACTGCCACCAGACAATTCATCAGCAGTCAGGCCCCTAAGCTGATCCGCATGAAAGGCTATGTCAGAGTCAGCCCTGAGTCCACCCTCCTGGTTCAAACGGTTTTTAATGAGATCAACTTACTGATTATCAACGATTACGATGGACCAACCGAACTGATTGCTCTGGGAACGGAACTGAATAGACAGGACTTTTCGCGTCAGTTCTTAGCTTTACCTTCTTAATTGACCGTAACCATGAAAAAATCATTGATAGAACACCTACAAGCTACGGGAATCCTGATATCGGACGGAGCCATGGGAACCATGTTACAGGCTGCCGGACTGGAACCTGGAGCCTGTCCAGAGAGTTGGAATCTTGATCTCCCCGACCGCATTGAGGCCATCGCCAGAGCTTATGTTGAAGCGGGATCTGACCTGGTTGAAACCAACACCTTTGGCGCCAATTACTTTAAACTTAAGCACTTTGGCCTTGATAAACAGGTAGTTGAGATAAACCGTTCAGCAGTGGAGATTGCCCGAAAGGCAGTCGGTCCCGATATCATCGTCCTCGGTTCTGTGGGTCCTACCGGAATCATTCTACTGATGGGCGAAGTGAGTGAAACAGAGCTATATGAAGCATTCAGAGAGCAGTGTGTCGCTCTGGCCGAAGCTGGTGCTGATGCCATCTGCATCGAGACCATGACAGCTCTTGATGAAGCCACGATTGCAGTCCGTGCTGCAAAAGAAAACACCTCTCTGGAGGTGATCTGCACCATGACCTTTGATAAAACTCTTTACGGAACTTACCGTACCATGATGGGGGTATCCCCCGAAGAGATGGTGGTGGCGTTGAAGGAGGCTGGAGCCGATGTGATTGGAACCAACTGCGGAAACGGGATGGTCAATATGATCCCCATTGTCGAGGCTATCCGAAGAGTTGACCCAACCATTCCGGTAATGGTCCAGGCCAATGCCGGTCAGCCACACCTTCGTAAAGGACAGAATGTTTTTGATGAAACCCCGGATATCACGGCGGGGTTTGTTCCCAACCTTATCGAAGCCGGAGTTAACATTATTGGCGGATGTTGCGGCACCAATCCTGAACACATCAAAGCTATCCGGGAGGCCATAAAAAAAGGGTGACAGATAAAGCCACCCTTCAATTTCTTAAATATCAGCCTATTTAGCTTCCGAAAACCGACGGGCAACCTCATCCCAGTTGACCAAACTCCAGAACGCCTCGATATAATCGGGCCGGCGATTCTGGTAATTCAGATAGTAGGCATGCTCCCACACATCAATATTCAGGATGGGGGTTCCCTTAACCTCGGAGATATCCATCAGCGGACTATCCTGATTGGCCGAAGATGAAACCGTCAGCTTACCATCGGCAACCGTCAGCCATGCCCAGCCCGACCCAAAGCGGGTAGCTGCAGCGGTAGAGAACTTCTCACGGAAAGCTTCGAACGATCCAAAATCGCGCTCAATGGCTTTCAACAGTTCACCACTTGGACGGCCGCCACCCTTAGGCGAGAGGATGGTCCAGTAGAGATTATGGTTATAATAGCCACCACCATTATTTCTAACACCAGCGGGGTATTTGGAAACTTCGGCAAAGATCTCTTCTACTGATTTGTTCTCAGCTTCAGTGCCAGCAATGGCATTATTAAAATTGTTGGTATAAGCGGCATGATGCTTGGTGTGATGGACTTCCATAGTCCGCGCATCAATATAAGGCTCCAGTGCATCGTAAGCGTAGGGCAGTTCTGGTAATTTGAATGACATAGTATGATCTCCTATTGTTTAAGTTCAAAAGTATAACAACTAAACAGATAATTTGTTCAAGGAAAAACAAACCTCTTCTGTCGAAGACCTTACTCCGATCGTTAGACTTCCGTAGCACCGTCTGTGAGAAATACATCTTCTGGCATCGTCGGAATCATTCTGGCACGCCAGGCCACCTCGGCTAGGCGGAGGATTGATTGACGACCAACAGAGCCAAGATCCCCGGTAAACTCATTGACAAACATAGTAAGATGAGCCTGAAGAACCTCATCATCAATAAGTTGAGCATACCTTTTCATGTATGAAACTGTTCCGGAGGGATTAGAATTTGCATGATTCAAGCTAGCGCGGAGTAATTGGTTTATCTGCAACCTCACCTCAGAAGGAAGGCGACGATGGACCATTATTCCGCCCAACGGGATGGCTTCGCCAGTCGATTCTTCCCAAAAATTTCCAAGATCACGTATCAACAGAAGTCCCTCATTCTCGTAGGTAAAACGGGATTCATGGATCAGAACTCCGGCATCCACCTCACCTGACAGGATCGCTTCTCCGATCTTCGAAAAGAGGATATTTTTCCGCCGCAGGATGGATGGATAGGCCAGTTGTAAGAGCATATTTGCCGTAGTATATTTGCCGGGGACAGCGAACAGGAGGGAGGGGAAAGAATCTTCTGTGATAGACCTTTTGGAGACCAGGAGGGGGCCATTCCCTCTACCCAAAGCGCTACCAGCATCTAAAA
>JAAYIP010000292.1 GCA_012523435.1 Bacteroidales bacterium
TTTACAAGTGATACAGCCGATTTTGGGATGACCGAAACCCGCCATAAACTTTATGCCTACTATTCCCTCGCAATTACGCCTAAACTAGGGTTCAAAGTCGGTGCTGCTGCCGAATACAGCCGCCCACGAACCGAAACAACCGATCATTCGTACCTGATCTATCAGCGCTATCTTGACCTAAATTTTGCAGCTCATGAGATGCTGAACATTAAGCTGAAATATCGCACGGAAAGCGAATATCCGTCTATCAAACAAATCACCCCTTTTACCCAGGTGATGGATCCCTATTCTATCGAGGTTGGTAATCCCGAACTGCAACCCTCAACTATCCATGATCTCTCTGTGCGATTTCGATTTCTGCAAGGTCTGATCTCCGTAGAGCCCTATTACGGCTTCTCTAATAATCAGATCAACCGGGTTGCCACACCGCTAGGCGGAACTCTCTATCAGTATAGTTATGAGAATGTTGGGAATTACCGGAGCCATGGGATCAAAGGGGATATTACACTGCCATTATTTCAACAGAGCCTGATTCTGAAAACGGATGTTGATTTGTTCTCGAAAAGCATCACCTACAACGAACGGAAGAATACGGTCAAAGATTGGACTATGACTACCCAGGTGCTTTACATCGATAAGAAATACCATACGGTAGCTGGGGTGAACTATCAGAAAGGGCTGTACAAGAACATCAATGCCCAGGGATATGATTATTACAACAATGATTTCTGGATGCTTTTGGTGCATCAGCCGTTCTTGAAGGGTAAACTGACTCTGATGCTCGCCTGGATCCTCCCGATCGATTTCGGCGCTAGCTTTAATCAGGGATCTTACACTGATGCCGGAACCTACACCTCCACCGGCATGTACGATATCAGCATGCTTAAAAACTTCCTGCTATTTAATGTGACCTATCGGTTTAATCATGGGAAAAGCGTGAAAACCCTGGAGAAGGAGATCAAGAAGGAGGTTGAAAAAGAGGCCAAAGGAATTTTCTAGCGAGTCATGATCCAATCCTTTTTTCAATCCACCGTAAATCTCAGCCCATGATTAGTGCAACCTGGCATTCTGGTGTATTGGCTAGAGGGATGGTTGTTCCGGAAATTGCTTGTCCGTTTACCTTGATTTCCTTGACTCCCTGCTGAACACCATCCGGATTTTTCACTGAAATCAGGTACCTGGTTCCTCTGAAGACTCGCTCCAACGTGAACTCCTTCCAGGCGGATGGGATAACCGGATCGATAATCAGGCCTTCATATCCCGCCCGCGCGCCGAAGATATGATCGAGCACGACACGGTACATCCACGCTGCGGTGCCGGTCTGCCAGGAGTGGCTGGCGCGGCCGGCTGTTTCATGTTCGTTGCTGGTGATGTACTGCGAATAGACATACGGCTCGGCAAAAAACGTATCACTGTCGATCCGGTTGGGTAGCATTTTCTGATAGTATTCGAAGGCTTGGTTGCCATGACCCAGCAGACACTCCGCTTGGATCAGCCAGGTGGTGGGGTGACCGAAGATCGCTCCATTCTCTTTTTTACCCCAAACACAGCGCGTTACCAGGCCGATGTTTGGGTCTATCTCCCGATAGGCGGGCGTGCATTTTTTCGGTCCCTCAGGGCTATCGAGATGGGTTTTGACACTCTCCAGCGCCTGGATTTGTCTCTCCGGATCGAGGCCGGCCAGAACAGCCCATATCTGCGTGTTAATGAATATTTTACCATACTTATTATCCCGCGCACCGATGCGCCGGCCCTTCGCTCCGAATGCGCGGATGTACCATTCTCCATCCCAACAGTTCTGGTCGAGCGACCCGGCCATCGGCCGTGCTACCTGCTGTACGTCCTGACTCAGATCTATCCGCCCAAGATGATCGAGCAGTTCGATCAGCCGGTTCAGCATTGCTACATAAAACATCCCGCCCCAGACACTCTCCCCTCCATCTTCTCCTCCAAAGTAATCTAACGTGTCGTTCCAGTCGCCTCGCCCCAAAATGGGCAGCCCATGAGCCCCGAGGTTCCCTCTGACAAAGTTCACCACCGCCATCAGATGATCGAGGATCGTGCCCCGATTCCCATCGTTGAATGGCTGAACATCATCCAGAATGGAAA
>JAAYIP010000043.1 GCA_012523435.1 Bacteroidales bacterium
GCCTCTGCTTCCTCTATTGCCCGCACCACAAAGGTGCCAAACTTATGGATAGACTGTGGGGTAAGGCCCAGGTGCCCCATCACGGGAATGCCGGCTGAGAGGATTCGGCTCACGGATTCCATGATTTCCAGGCCACCCTCCATCTTGACCCCTCCAGCACCGGTCTCTTTCATAATCCTCACCGCTGATGCCAGGGCCTCTTTGGAGTTGCCCTGATAAGTTCCAAAGGGCAAGTCAACAATCACCAACGCTCTTTTCACCGCCCGCACCACAGAAGCACCATGATAGATCATCTGATCCAAGGTGATCGGCAGGGTAGTATCATGACCAGCCATTACGTTTGACGCGGAGTCCCCAACCAGGATCACATCGATCCCTGTCTGATCAAGCAGGCGGGCAAAAGAGTAGTCATAAGCCGTTAACATGGCTATCTTTTCACCCTTTCCCTTCATCTCCTGAAGGACATGGGTTGTAATCGGGTGGATGGGTGTTTGAATAGACATGGCTTTATGAAAAAAAAAGAATGAATGAATATCTTTATGGGTTGCAAAGGTACAACTAATTTAAAGCAACGCCAGAATGTCCAAACGTAAACCTAGGATCAGGCTGCTGGCCCGAAGTGTAGCTGTCATTCTCCTGGCGGCCCTCACCTGGGAATGCCATAACGACCTGGTGGTGATCGCCCCCTATCAGGATGTACCGGTGGTTTACTGCATTCTCAATCCCAATGACTCTACACATTACGTCAGGGTCGAAAAATCCTTCCTGGGAGAAGCTAGTGCTCTGGATATGGCTCGTGAAACGGATTCAATCTACTATCCTGATGGTGAGGTGTTTATCGAGCGCTGGCTGAATGGAAATCGGATGGAAAGCTATCAGTTAGAGCGGCGGGTGGCATCAGCGCGGGACAGTGGCATTTTCACTCATGATCCCAACATTTTGTATGTGTTTAATGCTCCTTTACAGACGAATAGCGAATATCGGATCCAGGTTTCCATTCCCTCCACCGGCGCTTCTGTCAGTGGAAGCACTCAGGTTGTCAGTCAGTTTCGGGTGACCAAGCCCGAATCTTACAAACAGACCTTTGCCTTCTCTTCGTATGAAAACTATCAGACGGTGGAATGGATTACGGCACCCTATACCCGTATCTATCAGCTACAAATCAGGTTTCACTATCTCGAAGTGATGAATCGTGACACGATAGAAAAGAGTCAGTTATGGAATATTGGCCACTTCACCACCGTTGATGGTTCCGGTGGGGAGCGGATTGCCACCAATATCCTACACCGCAGATTCTACCAATGGCTCGGCAATAAACTTAGTCCTGCCACTGAAGGCATGGTAAGGCTGGCAACCCGCAAGGCCCTTGATTTTGTTTTTACAGTCGGAGGAGAAGAACTATTCATGTTCATGGAAGTGAATAAGCCCGAGAGCGGTCCGCCCCGGGAAAAACCTGCTTACACCAACCTGGTGGGCGGATTAGGTTTGTTTAGCAGCCGCTTTAAGCTTGAAATCAAGGGTAAAGGATTGACTTACCATTCGATCGATTCCCTGGCATCAGGTATGTACACGAACACCCTAGGCTTTGCTAACAGTCGGGATGATTATTACATCCGGGGATTCTGACATTTCTTCTGTCTTTTTGTCACGCTTCCGTGATTGGCACAATGCTTGAGATTTCGGGAACAGTTAAACTATTTAGAAATCCCGAACAATATGAGTAAGATAATTGGAATTGACCTGGGAACAACCAACTCGTGTGTATCCGTGATGGAAGGAAATGAGCCGGTTGTGATTCCCAACAGCGAAGGAAAACGGACAACCCCGTCCGTCGTAGCATTTATTGACAATGGTGAGCGTAAAGTCGGAGATCCGGCCAAGCGTCAGGCCATCACCAATCCCGAAAAGACTGTCTTTTCGATCAAACGGTTTATGGGTGAGAAATTTTCGAACCTGAGCAAAGAGGTTGGAAGAATTCCGTTCAAAGTCGTACAAGGTGATAATGACACACCGCGGGTCAAGATTGACGACCGCAAATATTCTCCTCAGGAGATCTCGGCCATGGTACTTCAAAAAATGAAGAAAACTGCCGAAGACTATCTGGGCCAGGAAGTTAGCGAAGCTGTCATTACTGTTCCAGCATATTTTAATGATTCACAGCGCCAGGCCACAAAAGAGGCCGGAGAGATCGCCGGTCTGAAAGTCCGCAGGATTATCAACGAACCAACCGCAGCTGCACTGGCTTACGGTTTGGACAAAAAACACAAAGACATGACAGTGGCCGTCTTCGACCTTGGTGGCGGCACTTTTGATATCTCCATTCTGGAGCTGGGTGATGGTGTTTTTGAAGTGAAATCAACGAATGGTGACACTCACCTGGGAGGGGACGATTTTGATCATAATATCATCAACTGGCTGGCCGATGAGTTCCTTTCGGAGGAAGGTGTCGATCTAAGGAAAGATCCGATGTCGCTCCAAAGGCTGAAAGAGGCTGCCGAGAAGGCCAAGATCGAATTGAGTTCATCGTCCTCCACCGAAATCAACCTGCCCTACATCATGCCGGTGAACGGGATACCGAAACACCTGGTAAAAACCCTCACCCGCTCGAAGTTCGAACAGCTTAACGATAAACTGATCCAAGCGGCCATAGAGCCCTGCCGCAAAGCTCTTAAAGATGCCGGCATCACCACCTCCCAAATTGATGAAGTTATCTTGGTAGGAGGATCCACCCGGATTCCGGCTATCCAAAAAATTGTTGAAGATTTCTTTGGCCGTGTACCATCGAAAGGCGTAAATCCGGATGAGGTGGTAGCTATCGGAGCAGCTATCCAGGGCGGTGTTCTGAGCGGTGAAGTGAAAGATGTTCTGCTGCTCGATGTCACCCCACTCTCCATGGGTATTGAAACCTTGGACGGCGTATTTACCAAGCTCCTCGAAGCCAATACCACTATCCCGAAAAAGAAGACCGAAGTTATAACCAAGGCTTATGATAATCACCCATCTGTCGAGATTCACGTACTCCAGAGCGAGCGC
>JAAYIP010000044.1 GCA_012523435.1 Bacteroidales bacterium
ATCACTAGGATACAGGTATTTATTAAAAGCTTTGGCTAAAGGTTCTTCGCCGGATCGTCCTTTTATCCAGTTGCAGCCGGACAACCCGACAGCCAGAAGCATGAACAGGATTAGCCAGACCGGTAGGGATTTATAACGTAATTTTCGACAGGACATCCCGGTTTATTTTAACCTCATATTTTTTTCTGAGTTCCTTGACCCATTCTTTATCGAGATAGTCTTGATAATCAGCAATTACCAGTCCTTTAACGTCTTCTAGTTTTTTCGGTTGAGGCTTGACGATCTGATTTATCCAGACGAATGATTTGCTGTCAGGATTCACGAAAACCTCGGAGGGCCCTTTCTTCCATTTAATCTGGTCGATAAGCCATTGGTCCCCTTTCGCAAAGAGCTGGTCAATAATTCCGAAGCTGTTTCCTTGGTATTTGGTGGTGATTTTGCCGATGATCTCTTCTGTCTGGGTTCCGTTGCATCCGTTTTTACAACTTTTATTCATCGTGGAGCGAATCTCTTCCATCATTTTATCAAGTTGATTGCTTCCTTTACATTCGATGATCATGGCATCCAATCTTTCGGGCCACATATACTCTGAGCGGCGAGATTCAAAGAACCGCACCAGTCCGACGGAGTCGTTAGATGCTTTTGACCAGACATTTTTGTCGGCGATTTCGAAGAAGAGGTTCCCATCGCGAAACTCCTGATAGAGATCACGATACTCGGGATATTTGCGGAGCAGCTGTGACTCTTCGTATTTCAGAATTTCAGTCTTCACGAACTCGTTAAAACGGTCGTCAACATATTCTGCAACAGTTCGGATGGTACTCTCTTTCATGTTTAGTGCCAGGAATCGGGCAAAATCGGCCTGTTTCCAAGTCCGATCTGCTAGGGTAAACAGTTCGCCTGTTTTATTTAGGGCTGGGTTTGGATCCCAGCGTGACTCAAAAATGGAGGGATCGACCAGGCGGTAGAACTCTTCATAATTTGGTTGATTTACCCTGAAATTGTATTCCTTTTTAAGTTTATCGACAACAGCTGTTTCGCTCTTCATGGCGCGGTCGGGCATGCGGGATATCTTGTAATACAGCGTGCTTTTTGCTTCCTCAAAGCTTTCGGGTGGTTTCCGGTCGAGCAAACGAATGATGAAATAGCCAAGAGAAGTCTCAATGGGTTCGGTATAGTCCCCAATATTTTTCAAAGCAAAAGCAGCCTCTTCAAAAACTGGTTCTTTCTCATTGATTCCCAGCCAGTATCCGGCGTCACCGCGGTTCGATTGGTTGCGATCGTCGGAATATTTCCGGAATAGTTCGTTGAAATCGGCTCCTGACCGTAATTGCAGGTAAATATTATGGGCTTCCTCCTTGATTCTTGCTTTTTCCTGGTCAGACATTCCAAAATTGAAAGCTTTCCATATTGATGCTACCTGGATCTTCCCACGTGCAGGCCTTTTGTCGGTCAGTGTTAAGATATGATACCCGAACTGGGTGCGTACGGGCATGCTGACATCGCCAATCTCCATGCCGTATACTGCATTCTCGAAGGGATAAACCATCCACAGAGCCGAAAAATAGCCAAGATCACCTGCATTAGCTTTAGCGGAGGGGTCTTCACTCACTTCGGCGGCCACCTGATCAAATTCTTCGCCACCGACAATTCTCTCCCGAATAGACATAGCTTTACGGTAGGCGAGGAGGGTGTCTTGGCCCGATGCATCGGGATTGAGACCGATTAGAATGTGGGAGGCTTTTACCTCCCAAAGGCTCCTTTCGTAAGCCTCGTAAACGAGCTCATCGGTGACCTCCTGGTCCATCAGGTATGGCTTGGCCAGCTGCACCCGGTATTGCTCCAGCTCAGCCTTAAAACGGGCGGTGGTGTCAAGGCCGAGGGCTTCAGCTTCCTTGACCTTAAGCCTGAAGTTGATGTATAAGTCGAGCGATTCTTCGATGTTGGTTTGTTGACTCGCCAGGTTGTTTTTGTTTTTATTCAATATCCGGGTAAACTCTTTGACAGTCACAGGTTCCCCATCGATAGTCATCAAAGTCTGCTCCTGTCCTCGGGCAGCGAGACCGATGAAGGTCATCATTACTGCGAGAATGAATCTTGAAAAAAATCTGTGGTTCATGCGTTCGACTAGTTAGTAATGAAAGTCCTTATCAAACGTTCAAAACGCTGTTTTGTTATTATTTGGTTAAGCCTCTCTCGAATAATTCGGTGATTCACGCGTAATAGCAACATCGTGAGGGTGGCTTTCAATCACGCCACTGGTTGTTATTCTGACAAATCTGGCTTTCTGGAGCTCGTTGATATTGCGGGCACCGCAATAGCCCATTCCGGCTCTCAGGCCGCCAATAAGCTGATAGATCACTTCGTTAAGAGATCCTTTAAAAGCTACCCGGGCGGTGATTCCTTCAGGCACGAGTTTCTTTATGTCATCCTCAACATCTTGGAAATAGCGATCTTTGGAGCCTCTTTGCATAGCTTCAATCGATCCCATTCCGCGGTAGGATTTGAACTTACGGCCCTGATAGATAATGGTTTCGCCGGGAGACTCTTCCGTTCCGGCGAACAGAGATCCTGCCATGACCGAATTGGCTCCGGCGGCAAGAGCTTTAACGACATCTCCAGAGTAGCGAACGCCTCCGTCAGCAATCACCGGAATGTTCGTTCCCCGAAGTGCTTTGGCCACCTCGTAGATAGCGGTCAGCTGCGGAACACCGACACCAGCGATGACCCGTGTGGTGCAGATAGAGCCTGGCCCAATCCCAACCTTCACTGCTGAGGCGCCGGCGGAGGCGAGGGCACGGGCAGCATCTCCAGTGGCAATGTTTCCTACCACGAATTCAATATTGGGAAACTGACTTTTGGCCTTTTTGAGCATTTCTATCACCCCCATGGAGTGCCCGTGGGCAGTATCGATCACGATAGCATCTACATTCGCAGCCACCAGGGCGGAAATCCGGTCCAAGGTGTCGAGCGTGACACCAACTCCAGCTGCCACCCGAAGTCTTCCCTGCTCATCTTTGCAGGCATTTGGACGATCCTTTGTGATGGTCAGGTCCTTGTAAGTCAATAATCCAACCAACCGATAATCTTTGTCAACAACCGGCAACTTTTCAATCTTGTTCTTCTGGAGGATCTCCTCCGCTTTACCCAAACCGGTCGAAGCATCAGTTGTTACGAGGTTTTCCTGAGTCATAACCTCGCTAATGACCCGGTCGTCATCTTTTTCGAAGCGTAAGTCGCGGTTGGTAACAATTCCAACCAGCACTTTATTCTCAGTGATGACAGGGATCCCCCCAATCTTGAACTCGTGCATCAGCTTTCTGGCATCACCCACCGTCTGGAATGGGAAAATCGTCACCGGATCCATGATCATTCCGTTTTCAGCCCGCTTTACCGAAACAACCTGTTTGGCCTGATCTTCAATCGTCATGTTCTTGTGAATCACACCAATGCCGCCTTCCCTGGCAATGGCCATAGCCATGGCTGCTTCGGTGACGGTATCCATCGAGGCGGATACAATTGGAGTATTGAGACGGATGTTGCGGGTAAAATGAGTGGTAATATCCACATCCCGAGGTAAAATATCTGAATATGACGGAATTAGTAAGACATCATCAAACGTTAACCCTTCAAAATCGATTTTATCCGTTAGAAATGACATACAGATGATTTTAAGAACTGATAAATTTGCGCTAAATTACAAATTTCTCTCTGATTTGGAGGCGTACCGTAAAATACTGGCCCAGTACTGGGGGTACTCCGGCTTTCGTTCACTGCAGGAGGAGATCATCCGTTCTGTCATGGATGGCCGGGATACCCTCGCCCTCATGCCAACCGGTGGAGGTAAGTCAATCACCTTCCAGGTTCCCACACTGGCAATGGAGGGACTATGCCTGGTGGTGACTCCACTGATTTCTTTGATGCAGGACCAGGTAGAGAACCTCAGGGCCAGAGGAATACGAGCCGTGGCTATCCATTCGGGGTTGAGTTCATTTGAACTGGATATTGCTCTCGATAACTGCATTTACGGCGAATATAAATTCCTCTACCTCTCCCCGGAGCGCCTGTCAACTGATCTGTTCCTGAAACGCCTTGAGAGTATGAAGGTATGCCTCATCGCTGTTGATGAGGCTCACTGTATCTCCCAGTGGGGGTATGATTTTCGGCCATCCTACCTCACTATTGCCAACATCCGGCGTTATCTTCCGGGAGTTCCGGTCCTGGCCTTGACAGCTACCGCTACTCCGGCAGTGGCCGAAGATATCCAGGAAAAGCTGGCCTTCCGGGAGAAGAATGTCATCCGCCAAACCTTCGAGCGGAAAAATCTGATCTACCTCGTGCGAAAAACCGAGGATAAGTATGCCTATATGCTTAAGATCTTTAATAAACAACCCGGAACTGGTATTGTATATGTTAGAAACCGTAAGAAAACCAAGGAGATAGCGGAGTTTTTAACCCGCCACGGCTTGACTGCCCAGTTTTACCATGCCGGACTCGAGGCGGCCGACCGCAAAAAGCGTCAGGACGACTGGACGCGCGGAAAGATCCGTATCATGGTATCGACAAATGCGTTTGGCATGGGTATCGATAAACCCGATGTACGCGTTGTGATTCATGCCGATCTGCCCGATTCTCCGGAAGCCTATTTCCAGGAAGCCGGTAGGGCTGGGCGAGATGGGAAAAAGTCCTACGCTGTCCTTCTGTATCATACGTCCGATAAACTCTCTCTTGAAAAGGGATTTCGTGTACGCTTTCCGGATACAGCCACCATCCGCAAGATCTATCAAGCTCTCGGGAACTATTACCAAGTGATCCCCGGAACAGGGAAAAACCAGGTATTTGATTTCGATCTGATGGATTTCTGCTCTAAATTCAGCTTTCACTCGCTGACCACCTATCATGCACTCAAGCACCTGGAAAAGAGTGGTTACCTGGAACTGACGGAGGATCTGGATCTTCCGGCCAGGATTCACTTCCGGGTTACCCGCGATGACCTCTACCGGTTTCAGGTGGCTAATGATCGGTATGACGGTTTTATTAAGCTCCTGCTCAGGATCTATTCCGGCATGTTTTCCGATTTTATCCGGATTGAGGAATCAGCCATTGCTGCCAAAGCAAAAATCTCTACCGAAGCTGTTCAGTCTGCGTTAAATGCCCTACACCAGATGGGTATCCTCTATTATATCAAGCCGAAAAAAACTCCTCAGGTTATTTTTGTTGCTGAGCGACTGGATGATAAGTCGCTGTTGTTCAATAAGAAATTTTACGAGAGCCTCCAATCAACCACCCGCTTCCGCCTTCAAACCATGATCCATTATGCAGAATCGGATTATCGTTGCCGGAGCCAGCTGCTGCTGCTCTATTTCGGTGAGCGGGATCCATATCGGTGCGGTCAGTGCGATGTGTGCGTAAGACCAAATGATGGACGAACTGATCCGTGTACCCAGGATGAAATTTTGCAGCGGATTACCAGCATTGTTACTGAAGGACCGGTTGAGCTCCACGCGTTGATCGCCAATATCGCGGCCGAGTCGTCCGAAATAACCAGGGTGCTGGACGATCTTTTTAACCGTGGACTGATTGTCCGGGAGGAGGGTTTACTGCACTGGAGAGGGGAAGTCTGAAAAAACAGGTAAATTTGGCCCCAGTTTCCAAAGATCTGTTGTATCAAATGTTTGCAAGTCAAATCGATGCTGAAGAACTCAAGAGTCTGCCATTGAAGGCATTTGAAGGGGATACTTATATTATCGATAACCTCCAAGATGCTCGAGCTGCCGTAAAACGCTTGTCGCAAGAACGTGTTCTGGGTTTTGATACGGAGACTAAACCATCATTCAAAAAGGGAGAAAACAACCCGGTCTCCATGCTGCAACTGGCTACAGAAAAGGAAGCCTGGCTTTTTCGCTTGAACCGGATTGGCCAGGTTCCCGATTTGCTCACGATCTGTGCCGACCCATCCATTCTGAAAATTGGTGCTGCTATTCGCGATGATATTCGCTTGATTAGAAAGCTAATGAGCGGTAAACCTGAAGGGTTTATTGATCTTCAGGAACTGGTGCCAAAGTATGGAATCCAGAACTTTGGCCTGAGAAAACTCGCGGCCATCGTCCTCGGATTTAGGATCTCTAAATCACAACAACTCTCCAACTGGGATGCCGAAGTCCTATCAGAGTCCCAGATACGATACGCTGCCACCGATGCCTGGGTGTCGCTGGCTATTTACCTCAAACTGATCTCCTCCACAGATCATGGACCCGCTCAGTGACAGCCTCATCAATGCTGCACAATCACTGCTACTGGAATTTCTCTCTACCACAGAACATCCGGAAAGTGACCAAATCCAGGCCCGTATATCAGGCATGGCAGCTATCGTAACCGAAGAGTTTGGTCTTGGAACCCTTTCAGAAGCAGCATGTTACCTCTCTTTGCCCTATAATAAGGGATGGCTTTTGCCAGAGAGAATCACAAGCGAATTCTCGCCTGTTATGCTGAGAATCCTTGATGGGCTTAAAAAAATCGATGGACTGAATACCAGTCGAACCAGAATTCATGCCGATAAGTTCATTCAGCTGCTACTCAGTATCTCCGAAGATGTGCGCATTATCCTGATCAAAACCGGAGAACGCCTGTTTGCCCTCCGGAATATCCATTCTTTACCACCCGACGAACAACTGAGAATGGCGCATGAGGCCCGTGATCTCTACGCTCCAATAGCCCACCGCCTGGGATTATACCTGATTAAACAGGAGTTCGAAGAGGTTGCTTTGAAATACCAACAGCCGGATGTCTTCGGGACCATCCTCCGAAAACTGGATGAGTCAAAAAGCAACCGCGAGGAATATATCAACCGATTCATCGAACCGCTCAGGAATGAGTTGGTGGCCAAGGGATACCGATGTGATATCAAAGGCCGGACCAAAGCAATTCCTTCTATCTGGAGAAAAATGATGGTTCAAGGAGTTGATTTCGAGGAGGTTTACGACTTGTTTGCCATTCGGATCATCCTGGATAATCCTTCCGACAACGAAAAAGCTGATTGCTGGCAGATTTATTCCATCGTGACTGACATCTATCAGCCCAATCCACAACGTCTGCGGGATTGGATTTCATCCCCTAAACCTAACGGATATGAATCTTTGCATACCACGGTGATTGGGCCGGAAGGCCGGTGGGTGGAGGTACAGATACGCACCAGACGTATGGATGAAATCGCCGAAAAAGGTCATGCCGCTCATTGGCGTTACAAAGAGAATAACCTGGATGTAGAAGGAACTGCCTGGCTGTCAGAAATACGTGAAGCCCTCGGCTCCTCCTTGGGTACCCGTAATGCTGATGAGGTGAGGGCAAAAACAGAGCTCTACTCCGATCAAATCTACATCTTTACACCCCAGGGTGATTTGCTGAAGCTGAGGTCGGGATCAACTGTGCTCGATTTTGCTTTTGCTGTTCACAGTGAGGTGGGCTCCAAATGCACCGGAGCGCGGGTTAATGGCCAGATTGTGCCAATCAGACAACGCCTGGTCAATGGCGATCAGGTTGAAGTACTCACTGCAGCCCAGCAAAGACCTAATCTGAACTGGCTGAACATCGCGATAACATCTAAAGCCAGAGCCCGAATCAAACGCTTTCTCAAAGAGGCGGAGTTTAATAAGGCCGACGAGGGAAAGGAAATATTAAACAGAAAGCTGGAGCAGTGGCGAATTAAAGATGACGTTTCAACGATCCAGAAAATCGTTAACTGGCTCAATCTTAAGGATGCACTGAACCTTTATCAGGCCGTGGCTGAAAACCGCGTTGATATGGCATCCCTCAAGGAGTTTCTTCGGGAAAAAGCCCCCTCCGAAATCCTGAGGGAAAAAGCTGCCCCAGTGCGAAAAATCTCCGCTTTTGCCAAAACGGTGAGCCAACAAGAGGACTACCTGATCATCGATAATGCCCTCGATCGTGTCGATTATCGTATGGCAAAATGCTGTAACCCTATTTATGGAGATGAGGTCTTTGGATTTGTTACAGTTAAGGATGGGACTAAAATCCACCGGATCAATTGCCCCAATGCTAAACAGATGATCGAAAGATACCCGTATAGAATCGTGAAAGTTCGCTGGTCGGAGTCACACGGAGAAACCGCCTCTTTTACCGTAAATATACTCATCTCCGGAATGGATGATATTTCCGTGGTCAACGAGATCAGCAAACAGCTCTCATCCGACCCAAAACTGATCCTGCGGGCTATGAATATCGTGGCCAGAGAAGCTCTCTTCGAGGGGACCTACACCCTGAATGTTCAGGATAAAGTCCACCTGGATTCTATTATCAACCGGTTAAGAAAAATAAAGGGAATTATATCTGTCAGAAGATCAGATGATTA
>JAAYIP010000045.1 GCA_012523435.1 Bacteroidales bacterium
ATTGCTAAGCCGCCCGGTTTTAACACCCGGATGATCTCTCTCATCACTTGGCGGTCATTCTCCACATGTTCCAGCACATGGTTACAAAGAATGAGATCGTACGTACCTGAATCAAAAGGAATACTATGCAGGTCAAAATGATAATCGGCTAAAGGGGACTCTAGATCTGCCGTAACATAATCAATATGAGACATTTTCCGGAATCTTCCGTAGAAACACTGTTCGGGTGCCACATGGAGCATTTTCACGGGATAGGTGAGGATGCCCGGGACTCGCACCAAGTAAAGCCATATCAGGCGATGTCGCTCTAGCGACAAGCAGGACGGGCAGAGGACGTTAGGCCGGGGAATGACTCCGTAAGAGAGAAATCTGCTGAAAGTCTTGGTGCAGACTGGGCACATAACCTTATCGCCTCGCAGGAACGGACGCATGATGGCCATGAACGGGTAACTCAGCCGGATTAGAAAAGGCCGGGGAAGTGCGTGAAGCAAAAAACGGATCAGAGACTTCATAACTCCTCGGCAATCAAGTATTTATTTCGATCAGCCGATGACCTTGAAACCAGTTCTGCCAGAAATCCGGCCAGAAAAAGTTGTACCCCGATGATAACAGCAACGAGGGCCAGGTAAAAGAGGGGCTGATCGGTGGCTTCTCTCCAAGGAAGACGATTAATCACCGCATGAACCTTAACCCCGATAATCCAGGCGGCTACTAGCGCTCCGAAGAGCATCATCAGCATACCCAGGGTACCAAAAAAATGCATTGGCTTTTTAGAAAAGCGCGTGATAAAGCTTACCGTAAGCAGATCCAAGGCTCCGGTAAACAAGCGTTCCCATCCATATTTTGTCTTGCCATATTTTCGCTCATGATGCACCACCACTTTTTCACCAATACGGGTAAAACCGGCTTTTTTGGCTAAGATTGGGGTATATCGATGCATATCACCAAACACCTCGATACTCTTAACAACCTGACTATCATAAGCTTTCAAGCCACAGTTAAAATCATGAATCCGTATTCCGCTATTCAGGCGGGCAACAAAATTGAAAAACTTAGAGGGCCATCTTTTAGAGATTGGGTCTTTTCTTTTTTTCTTCCACCCCGACACCAGATCATACTGGTCCTGGGTGATCATCCGGTAAAGCTCAGGGATCTCATCCGGGCTATCTTGGAGATCAGCATCCATAGTAATCACAACCTTGCCCTGAGCGGCAGTAAACCCCGATTGCAGAGCAGCAGCCTTCCCATAATTATGTTGGAAGCGGATTCCGCGCAACTCAGGATTCGTGGCAGACAGGGTGCGAATCACCTCCCAAGAGCCATCGCGGCTACCATCATCCACCAGGATCACTTCATAAGTAATACTCATGCCCTTGGCAACGCGCTTGATCCAAGCGAGGAGCTCCGGTAACGATTCTGACTCGTTAAAGACCGGCACAACGACAGATAAATCCATCTTGATCATCTCTATTCAACCTCTTTCATGGCATCCTGAAAAGGATCATTCTCTTTTTTAACAAACAGGGAGACAATCAATGACCAGATTGCTCCGGAAATAGCTCCGCTCAGAATCCCTGTAAAGAATTGAAAACCTGGTGATTTCATCCTAATCATTAGATCCGTATAAGCCGACATTTGCGATTCGCCAAATCCTTGCTGATAAAGCTGTTCTTCCATCATACCGATCTGTTGATCAATCGCATCGGGATCTATCCCCGTATAATAGATGGCCATAAAAAAGGCCACCACAATCGAAGAAAAAAACATAAACAGGAAACTCGCCTTAAGGGATTGACCATAACGAACATAGCCACCCATATATCGATCCCGCCACTGCCGTAAACTAAAAAACAAGGCAGTGAATGTCACTGCCCATCCTAGCAGATTCGTGACAAAGGACTTTTCAACCTTCAAAATCAAAATCAGCAGATTTAGCAAAATCAAAGCAGCTGCAATAAGCAAACCATACTTCATAGCTGCTTTAAGCAAGGGGTGTTTTTCCTGATTATCCATTGGTCTTGAAAACTCACATTTGGCCAAAGATAGCGGGAAAACTTATCATCTGAAAAACATTTCTTATCTTTGCAAACGGGTAAGTCTTATACGGCCAGCTCCCGCCGAACTCCCCCAGGACCGGAAGGTAGCAAGGGTACGCGGTTGAAGCGGTGCGATATAAGTAGCTTACCCTTCTTTTTTTTAGGAGTGGAATCATAACTTTGTACCACTAATTCCCTTACGAATGAAACCAATCGTCCGCCTTTTGGTTATTTGCTCTCTGGGGGTCCTGACCTTCCTGGGGAGCTGTGGTCCGAAGTATGAGATCAATTATCCATCAGGCCGGTTTAATGACTCAACTGAGAACCTGTTGTTCGTTAACAGCGCTTATGATGATTACAACTCTGCCGGCCCTCCAATCATTACGGTTTCCCTACCATTGGTCTTTTCAAGCAACCGGTCAACCGCTGGCGGGAAATTCGACCTTATTGATTATGAGCTCTATGCATCCTTTAATCAATACGACGGAACCATTAGCCTGGGAGCAGTGGAACGAGTGTACCCCTTCCTCTTTCTGACTAGTTATGCCAATACAGAACACAATGAATTTGGCCCCTTCACTTCGTTTCTGGGAGGAACGGAGTATTTCTTCTTTTTTGCCAGCGACCGGTCGGGCAATATGGACCTGTACACCTCCTTTTTTAATGATTACAGCTTTACGGGGATGAATCCCGTCGACCCGACACCCTACTTGAATAAAGGGCTTAGTTCACCCTCCTATGAAGCCTATGCCGCCATGAGCAAGGATTTCAGACAGGTATTATTCTGCAGCAATCGGCATGGTGGTCCGGAGGAAATCTTCCGAGTCATGATTCCCGACACAGTAGAGTTCTACACCTGGTCAAAGGCAGATACAACCTATCAGGCCGATCCGGTCAGTCAGATTAACTCCGATGCCCGGGATCTGTTCCCCTATATCAACGGGAACCTGCTGGTTTTTGCCTCTGACCGTGAAGGCGGCGAAGGTGGGCTCGACCTGTACTATTCGCAATGGCAGGGGACCGACTGGGGTGCACCGGTGAATTTTGGGCCAAAAATCAACACTCCTCATGATGAGTGCCGGCCTGTGATCTTTTTTGCCCCCTATTTCGATAATGATCTGATGATCTTTTCATCAAACCGACCAGGCGGCAAAGGGGGATTTGATCTGTACCACGTAGGTATTAAAAAAATGATGCAAGAAACCGATTAACCATCTCATAATCAATAAATAAATGAAATTTTTCCTTGACACTGCGAATTTGGATCAGATCCGTGAAGCCCAGGAATTAGGTATCCTGGATGGCGTAACGACCAATCCCTCACTGATGGCCCGTGAAGGAATCAGTGGAAGAAACAACATTCTTCAGCACTACATCGATATTTGTGATATCGTTATAGGCGATGTTAGTGCCGAAGTTATTGCCACCGATCTGGAGGGAATGATCCGTGAAGGGAAAGAGCTCTCGGGCCTTCACCCTCAAATCGTGGTGAAAATTCCGATGACCCGGGAGGGCATTATGGCGATCAAGCACTTCAGCCGTCTAGAAATCCGCACAAACTGTACACTAATTTTCTCAATCGGTCAGGCACTCCTGGCAGCTAAAGCAGGCGCGACCTATGTATCACCGTTTATCGGAAGGCTCGATGACATTTCAGTTGACGGGGTGGAACTGATCCGTAGTATTGTCCAGCTTTACCGGACTTACCGATTCGACACTCAGGTTCTGGCTGCATCAGTTCGTCACAGCATGCACATCATCCAGTGCGCCGAGGCTGGTGCTCATGTTGTTACCTGTCCACTGAAACCCATCCTGGGTCTGATTGACCATCCACTGACCACGGCCGGACTGGAAAAATTCCTAGCCGACCATCGTAAGCTTAATTCCTGATGCTTAGAAAGATATACCCCGTCAACCCCAACCCCAAAGAGATCCGGATGGTTGTGGATATTCTCAGAGAAGGCGGAGTTATCATCTACCCCACTGATACAATCTATGGTCTGGGTTGCGATATTACTCACCCAAAGGCCATCGACCGAATCGCTCATCTTAAAGGAATTAAAGCTGAAAAAGCACAATTTTCGTTTATCGTTTACGATCTCAGTCATCTGTCTGATTACACCAAGCCGATCAATAATACGGTGTACAAACTGATGAAAAGGCACCTTCCGGGACCATTCACATTTATTCTGGAAGCCAACAACAATGTTCCTAAAATTCTAAAAACCAAGAAGAAAACCGTTGGAATCAGGATCCCGGACAATCCAATCATCCGGGAGATTGTCAGGGAGCTCGGCAATCCAATCCTAAACACGTCAGTCCACAGTGGGGATGTTATTCTGGAATACAACACTGATCCAGAGCTGATACACGAAGAAATGGGGCATCTGGTTGATATAGTCATTGACGGAGGATTCGGGAATAATATAGCTTCGACGGTGGTAGATTGTACCGGCCCCGAGCCGATGGTTCTCCGTGAGGGACTTGGAGTGTTGGAAATATAGCACTTGGCTGATAGTTGGACGGTTAAAAAAACCTGTGGAATATCATTGCTGTCAGTACGAGGGATAGACCTCCGAGTAATTTGCGACTTTCCGGACGCTGCAGATAGCTCCTGATCAAAAGGATCACCAGGTAGTACAACGGCACATCAATCCATGATAAACCCTTTGGTTCCAAAACATTGCCAGGCAGGCTACCCATCCAGGAAGCTCCGGCAATTGCCATCTCGACCAATCGGTCGACCACTTCATACAGGAAGGCAAGGTTGATTCCGGATAAGTCGAGCAGGAACAGCAGAATTCCAAGGTAAAATACGGTGATCATGATTGGCACCAAGAACAAGTTCCCGGCTAGAAAATAGACTGGGAACCAGCCGAACCAGAAAATCAGTGGAGGAACGATCAGGCTCTGTGCCGATAAGGATACAGAAATGGAGCCAGTTATTTTATTTAATGGGAATCGGACTTTTTTCAGTTTCCGAAAAATGGATGACCAGGAAAAAATCCCAGCCACAGCAAGATAAGACAACTGTGCACCGGCGCTAAAAAGAGTGAAGGGATTCATTGTTAGGTGGATAAACCCAGCTGTTCCAAGCACTTGCAGGCCATTACTGTTTCTTTTTAGTAACCAGGCCAACTCGAAAATGGTAATCATCCCACCGGCTCTCACTGCCGATGGTCCAGCACCGGTTAATTCAACAAAGCCCCAAACCAGTATTAAGCTCAGCAGAGATATTGGCAACCGCCTTCGTTTGAAGCCAAGCAAGGAAAAGAGTTTTTTAAGTATGAGATAAATCACTCCGACATGCAAACCGGATACACTGAGGACATGGATGATGCCTGCCCGTGAAAACTCATCACGGACCTCCGGATTCAGATCGGTCCGGTCGCCCAGAATCATGGCCGATAGCAGTGCGGTGCAATTCTGTGAGAGTGGCATGGCGGCTATCCGATCAGAAAATTGCTGCTGGCTTCTCTTAAACCACTCAGCAACAGCCATCTTTTCACGAGAAGCAATCAACTTCGATTTGCCCTTATTAAGCCATGCCTGGTAGCCAACTCCTTTGGAAATCCAATACCGAGCAGGTTTAAACGAACTGTTTGGAGCGGATTCCGGCACTTTTTCCAATCCCAGGGGACCAAATAGCCAGACATCCCCCCGGTGGTAGCTCTCCTGTCCGGGTTTAATGAGCAGCAGTATTTTACCAAACTGCACTTGCCACCCTTTACCATCCCACTCTCGCATCACCCTAACCGTCAGATGGCCGAGTCGCTCACTCACCATACGATAATTCGTGACACGGGCCTGAATGATAACACTCTGGTTATCTGTTCCTTTAAGTTGGTAACATCCCAAAAAACTAGAAAGCCAACCAGCCAAGCCCGTCACCACGAGAACGGAGAGGATTGTATAAATTGCCTGAGCGATCTCTCGCCAGTAGATCCGATGGAATAGCGGTAATGCTATTGGCAATAGGAGTGCTAATCCGATAATAACTGCTATAGCTGGCTCTACGATGTGTGAGGCAGCAAGAATGCCAGTAGCTATCCCAACAAGGGACATTGCCAGGGGTTTTCCCATAAAAAATCGCATCTATCCAACTAGATAGATGCGATTTTTGATCACAAAAGGAAAATCACTTTGTGTTTCGCGACTCCCACTGGCGAATCAGATCCTCCAGTGGAACACCCATATTCTGTATAGACATTCTTGCATCTTCGGCCATAGGATGATCCGGATAGAGAGTGACAAACTCTTCATACACCACCTTTGCCTGATCGAACTGTTGTAGTTGGTTCTCGAGGATAAAGGCTTGCAAAAAAAGGCAATAATCTGATTTACTGAAAGTTGGATATGACGACAAAATTCTTTTATAGGTATCAATTGCCAGTCCGGCCATTTTCATGTTCATCGCGATTTCGGCTCCTTTGAAGAGATATTCGGCCGACAGGGTATCATCCGGGTAAGCATTAGCGTAATCCGTATAGGCCTGTATCATCTCCATACCCAGCGCAGAATCAATCATGGTTACCGTATCAGAGAAAGCCTGGGTCTCAAGTTTATCAATTGATTCGCGGGCTTTCTCTTGTTCCCGATTCCCATTGCAGGCAGTCATTAACCCGACTACCAGCACCATTGCAAGTAAGTTCTTGTAGAACATCATTTCTTGTTTATTGGAAACACTATTTTATACTTTGTTGATACTTTTCCTTTGGAGATATCCCTGAGCTTACCCCGCAGCATCTTACGTTTTAAAGGGGACAGGTGATCAGTAAACAGAATCCCATCCAGATGGTCATATTCATGCTGAATGATACGTGCGGCCATTCCCTCATAGACTTCATCATGGTATTTGAAATCGGGGTCCTGGTATTTGATCCGGATCCGTCCTTGGCGAAGGACCTCCTCATGGATATGAGGGATGCTCAAACATCCTTCCTGGATTAGTTCCTCTTCCCCATCTTTCTCAATGATGTGGGGATTAATGAATACTTTCTTAAAATTGGCAAGGGCTGGCTCGTCATCTCGGTAAACGGATGCATCAACAATAAACAGGCGGATGGATAGTCCAACCTGAGGAGCTGCCAATCCAACCCCATCTGAAACGTACATAGTTTCAAACATATCTTGGATCAGTTGATCGAGCCCCTCATAATCCGGATTAATTTCCGGGGCAAGTTGTCTAAGAACGGTTGTTCCATAAACATAAATTGGCATTATCATGAATTTCTCTCCTTTTTAATCATCTCTTGCTGGAGGAATGATTCCAGAATAATGGCAGCACTCACAGCATCGATATTCTCCTTCTTTTGGCGATCCGATTTTTTGGATCCGCCCATAATCATGGATTGCACCGCCATGGTTGAGGTAAACCGTTCATCCATCCAATGAATGGGAATATCAGGAAATCTCTTTGCCAAGCTTTTAGCAAAAGCTTTAACAAGCGGAGCTGATTCGGAAGGCTGCGCGTTCATTCGTCGAGGCAGACCGATAACGAACCCTTCGATGGATTCCTTTTGGATATATTGGCTGAGGAACTCCAGGAGCTGATACGACAAAACAGTAGTTAGGACCCCCGCAATTCGTTGCTCGGGATCAGTTACCGCCAAGCCCGTCCGTTTGGCTCCATAATCAATTCCAATCAGCCTTCCCATATTAAACTACAAAGATAAAACAAAAGAATCAATCGGATTGTTTAAACTTATGGGGGCCTGTAATGACCCGCAATTTATATCTTTGTCGGTAGTCCTTTTTTTAATAACTAGTTAACAAACAGACATGAAAGATTTAAAAACGCTCATTCACAATGGGCTTTCAAGCCATCCGAAAGTTCTGACCAACATACCCCGTAAGCAAATGATTCAGGATGCTGTTGACCAAAAGGAAGTTATGGTTTCAGCTTCTGGAGCTCTGGCCACTTGGACACCTCCTGAATCTACTGGCAGAAGTCCCAAGGACACCTATATTGTCAGGCGTTCGGTAAGTGAAGCCAATATTGACTGGACAGCTGCCAATAATATACCGGTTGACGAAGAGACTTTCGATTTACTGTTGGAGGATACTCTGGAGTTCCTAAAAAAAACGGATCGGGTTTATCAAACTGACCGGGTAATTGGAGCTGACAGCTCTTATGCTTTACCCGTGAAGACCATCAGCACTCATGCGATACACACCCTATTTACTGACAACATGTTCCGGCCTATACCGGAAGATATTGACCAAAGTATTTTCGCAGGGCAGGGCTTTTATCTCTTAGCTGCGCCTTATTTCAAACTGGATTCATCCAAATACGAAGGCAGGTTACGGAAGCTACCTTCGGGTGCCACATCTGATATGGCCGTTGTGATGGATTTTGACCGTCGCATTGGGTTGGTCATCGGATCAGCTTACATGGGTAGTGTTAAAAAGATGATGTTCACGGTGATGAACTATCTTCTTCCGCTGAATGGCATACTTCCTTTACACTGCAGTGCTAATGAAGGAGATGATGGACGTTCGGCTCTTCTGTTAGGCCTTTCTGGTACTGGAAAAACTACGCTCTCTGCAGACCCTTCCAGGGCGCTGCTAGGGGATGATGAGCATGGATGGAGTGAAACTGGCATTGCCAACTTTGAGTATGGCTGCTATGCCAAGATGATTGACATTAACCCGAAAAAGGAGCCGGACATTTATGATGCAGTCATGCATCAGGATGACTACCTTAACCATGGAGCCATAGTGGAAAACGCTATGATTTACCCGGATGGCCGCTTTGATTTTTATGACGGGCGCATTACGGAAAACTCACGGGCCTCGTTCCCGCTGGCTTATCTGAAGAATGTCAAAGAAAGATCCACGGCTGACCATCCGCACACCATTCTTTTCCTCACGGCTGATGCTTATGGTGTTTTGCCTCCGATTTCCAGATTGACTCGTGAGCAGGCGATGCTCTGGTTCATGATGGGTTATACATCAAAACTCGCTGGTACAGAAACCGGTATTACGGAACCTCAGGTAACATTCTCCCGGTTCTTCGGTGCTCCCTTTATGCCATTTAACCCTGATATGTACGCGTCGATGCTAGGTGAAAAAATGGACAAACATCAGAGTCGTGTATTCCTAGTCAACACCGGCTGGAGTGGTGGTGGTTACGGTGTAGGTAAGCGTATCGATCTACCTCTAACTCGGAGGATGGTCAATGCCGCCCTCAATGACGAGCTGGAACAAGTTGAATATGTAGAAGATAAGCTTTTCCACCTGATGGTTCCGCAAAGCTGTCCAGGAGTCCCTGCAGAAATGCTTAACCCGATCAATACCTGGACTGACAAGGAAGCGTATCGAGCCGCAGCCATCAAGCTAGCTGGCCAGTTTAGCACTTACTTCGATAAAGCTTATGGTGACAAGAACCTACCGTCGGAAATTGTTAGCCAATGCCCCGGTAAGTAGGAAAGCATCCCTATAAAAACTGCTAAACCCCGATCTCCTGTGGGAGATCGGGGTTTTTGCAACTTTAACCGGATAACTCAACTTAAAAAACATTATGAACAGGTAACCGTGGCTACCTGGGGCCCATGCGTTTCTGGGGCATGGATATTGGGAAAAAATTTTAATCAGAACACTTCACAATCAATAATCAAATGTACGGGCGAATTTTTTTATAACCAAATCTTTTTTAGGGATTTTTGAAAAAAAGTTATCCACAAGAAAAATCAGAGGCGCATCCCAGTGCGCCTCTGATTTTTGGTGATTTCCCGTGATTAAAACTCCATTGAAGCCAGGCGCTGGTAACTTCTGTAGCGCCATTTAGCATTCTCTTCAGCCGTCTCGAACAGTTCATCGGCCACTTCAGGGAAGGACTTCTTCAATGATGAATACCGCACTTCGTTCATCAAGAAAGGCTTGAACTGGGTCCAGTCGGGTTCTTTCGAATCGAGGTGGAACGGATTCTTACCTGCCTCTTCCAACAGCGGATTATAGCGGAAGAGTGACCAATAACCACTCTTCACAGCCAGTTCCTGTTCATATTGAGAAGCGCCCATGCCCAGTTTCAGACCATGGTTGATACAAGGAGCGTATGCGATGATGATCGACGGGCCCTTGTAGGCTTCTGCTTCTTTGATTGCGTTGAAATACTGGCTTTGGCTGGCTCCCATAGCAACCTGGGCGACATAAACATAGCCGTATGACATGGCCATCATGCCCAAATCTTTTTTTCTGATCCGCTTACCAGAAGCTGCGAATTTTGCCACTGCACCGACAGGTGTTGATTTTGACGACTGGCCACCGGTATTGGAATACACTTCCGTATCGAGTACCAGAACGTTGATATCTTCACCTGATGCCAGCACATGGTCGAGCCCACCGTATCCGATATCATAGGCCCAGCCGTCACCTCCAAATACCCAGACAGATTTTTTCACTAGATACTGAGAGAGAGAGAGGATTTCAGCCGCGATCGGGTGTTTTTCATTAGCCAGAACGCTTTTGACCCTTGCAGCAGCTTCTTTTGATTTTTCGGCATCATCTTTACCTTCAATCCAGGCAGCAAAAGCTTCCTGTGTTTCAGGAGCCACGGCCTCCATTGTTTCCTTCATCTTGCGAGCGATACGGTCACGCATTTTGCTAACACCCATGACCATTCCAAAGCCATATTCGGCGTTATCTTCGAACAATGAGTTTGCCCAAGCTGGTCCTTGTCCTAAAGCATTAGTTGTGTAAGGGGTACTCGGAGCAGACCCACCATAAATCGATGAACAACCGGTAGCATTGGCAACCATCATCCGATCGCCAAAAAGTTGTGTGATCAGCTTAATATAAGGTGTTTCGCCGCATCCGGCGCAAGCACCTGAGAATTCGAATAGTGGCTGAGCAAACTGTGAGTTCTTCACTGATTTTTCCTTCGGCAGGACAGTATCTTTATAGCCGACTTTCTCATGCATATAGGTCCACCGATCAACCTGATCCAGCTGTGTACCAAGCGGTTTCATAATCAGAGCCTTATTCTTCGACGGGCAGACATCGGCACAGTTACCGCAGCCGGTGCAATCGAGCACGCTAACCTGAATTCTGAACTGGTACTCTTTGGTTGCGGCCAAACCTTTTTTGGTTGTTGTTCCTTCGGGAGCAGCAGCAACTTCGGCATCAGTGAGGAGGAAGGGGCGGATCGCAGCGTGAGGGCAAACATAGGAGCACTGGTTACATTGAATACACTCATCAACTTGCCACTCAGGTACATTAATAGCAATTCCTCTCTTTTCGTAGCGAGTAGTTCCAGCCGGGAATGTTCCATCCTCGCGGCCGACGAATGCGCTAACTGGTAGGTCGTCACCCTTTTGTGCATTGATTGGTTCAACCACATTCCGAATAAACTCAGGAATATCTCGATCATCAACTTCTTTGGAAAGTTTGATCGATTTCCATTCTTCTGGAACTTTCACATCGATAAAGGAACCACCTTTATCCACAGCCGTGTAGTTCATCTTCACAACATCTTCACCTTTCCGACTGAAGCTTTTCTTGATGGCAGCTTTCATCTCGGTAACAGCCAGATCCTGTGGAATTACGTTGGCAATTTTGAAGAATGCCGACTGCATAATAGTGTTGGTACGGCCACCGAGACCGATCTCTTCGGCGATCTCGGTTGCGTTAATTATGTAGAAACGAATCTCATTTTCAGCGAGATAGCGCTTCATATGGTCGGGCAGACGGCGCTTGGTTTCCTCTTCATCCCAGATGCTATTGAAAAGGAAGGTTCCACCTTTTTTCAAGCCCTTCAGCACATCATACTTATCTAGGTAGGAAGGCACATGGCAAGCCACAAAATCGGGGGTATTCACCAGGTAAGGAGAGCGGATTTCCCGATCGCCAAAACGCAGGTGGGATGTTGTAAAACCGCCAGATTTTTTCGAATCGTAGGCGAAATAGGCCTGGCAATACTTATCGGTGTTCTCACCAATAATTTTGATCGAGTTTTTGTTTGCCCCAACTGTTCCATCTGATCCCAGACCAAAGAACTTTGCTTGGAAGGTTCCTTTAGGTGATAAATCGATCTCTGGCAGAGCTGGTAGGGATTTAAAAGTGACATCATCGACAATACCGATGGTGAAATCATTCTTTGGTTCAGCCATTTTCAGGTTATCATAAACGGACATCACCATTGAGGGGGTGGTATCTTTAGAGCTTAAACCGTAGCGGCCGCCGACAATGGTCGGGGCATTTTCTGAGCCATAGAACAAGCTTCTGACATCGAGATAGAGAGGTTCACCGGGTGCTCCGGGCTCTTTAGCGCGGTCGAGCACAGCAATCCGTTTAACGGATTTCGGCAGTACCTTAAAGAAATACTTTGCTGAGAACGGGCGATAGAGATGGCAAGTAACCAGCCCGACCTTTTCTCCTTTTTCCAGGAGGTGGTCGACCACTTCGAGAATAGTTTCCGTAATACTAGCCATTGCTACGATCACGTGCTCAGCATCGGGAGCACCGTAATAGGTAAAGGGATGGTATTCCCGGCCAGTGATCTTATTGATTTCCACCATGTACTCTTCGACAATATCCGGTACACGATCGTAGAAGGAATTAGAAGCTTCCTTAGCCTGGAAGAATATATCCGGGTTTTGTGCTGTTCCTCTGGTGACCGGGTGCTCCGGGTTGAGGGCACGATCGCGGGATTCCTGCAGAGCTGAATAATCGACTAGTGGCGCAAGGTCTTCATTTTGAAGAACTTCAATTTTTTGGATTTCGTGAGAAGAGCGAAATCCATCGAAGAAATGAACAAAAGGAATGCGAGAACGGATTGCTGCCAGATGGGCAACTCCGGCCAGATCCATAATTTGTTGGATACTTCCGGTAGCCAGCATAGCGAATCCTGTCTGTCGGGCAGCATAGATATCACCATGATCGCCGAAGATAGAGAGGGCGTGAGCGGCAATACTTCTGGCGCTAACATGGAAGACAGCGGGAAGCAATTCTCCTGCCATTTTGTACATATTCGGGATCATGAGCAACAGTCCCTGCGATGCGGTATAGGTAGTTGTCAGGGCGCCAGCTTGCAGGCTTCCATGCACTGCACCTGATGCGCCACCTTCCGATTGAAGTTCAACCACCCGAACCTCTTCACCAAAAATGTTTTTACGGCCGTGAGCAGCCCATTCATCAACATTTTCAGCCATATTGGAGGATGGCGTGATTGGGTAGATGGCTGCCACTTCGCTGAACATGTAAGCGATGTGGGAAGCCGCATGGTTTCCGTCGCAGGTAATAAATTTCTTTTTCGGCATGTCAAATTGATTTTATTAACAATTCCAATACTTTGGTCCACATTGAGCCCCAAAATTACGACATTAAAGATGATAAAAACCTGATTGTTTTCATAAAAACAACCCAGTCTTCAACCATCCATCAGGTTTCCGTAACGATCAGATGAACAGATTATTCGCTGTTCATGGAAATCAGAAACTCTTCGTTTGTTCTTGTCTGGCTAAGCTTATCGCGCATGAACTCCATTGCTTCGATGGGATTCATATCAGCCAGGTAATTTCTGAGCACCCACATCTTGTTCAGAAACTGTTTGGGATGGAGCAGATCCTCGCGACGGGTACTGGAGGCTACGATATCAACTGCAGGCCAGATTCGTTTATTCGAAAGTTTCCTATCGAGCTGGAGTTCCATGTTACCAGTTCCTTTAAACTCTTCGAAGATGACTTCGTCCATTTTCGATCCAGTGTCGATCAGCGCGGTGGCGAGGATTGTTAGTGATCCGCCATTTTCAATATTACGGGCAGCTCCGAAGAACCGTTTTGGACGATGAAGGGCATTGGCATCCACTCCACCAGACAGGACCTTTCCTGAAGCGGGCTGTACTGTATTATACGCACGAGCCAGGCGGGTAATTGAATCGAGAAGGATAACTACATCGTGACCGCATTCAACCAGTCGTTTAGCTTTTTCCATTACGATGGTAGCCACGCGGACATGCTTTTCGGCCGGCTCGTCAAAGGTGCTTGAGATCACTTCACCGTTGACACCACGAGCCATATCGGTAACCTCTTCCGGTCGCTCATCGATCAGCAAAACCATCAGGTAAACTTCGGGATGATTAGCGGCAATAGCATTGGCTATCTCCTTGAGTAATATCGTTTTACCCGTTTTCGGCTGAGCAACGATCAAACCTCGCTGGCCTTTACCGATTGGAGAAAACATATCTACGATTCGAGTTGATATGGTGCAATTTGGGTGACCGGTAATGGTGAATTTCGAGTCGGGGAAAAGTGGAGTCAGATAGTCGAACGGTACACGGTCCCGGACAAAATCCGGATCACGGCCGTTGATATGGTTTACCTTGATCAGCGGGAAATACTTTTCGCCCTCCTTAGGTGGGCGAACGGCTCCGGTGACGGTATCACCGGTCTTCAATCCAAACAGTTTTATTTGGGATTGAGACACATAGACATCATCAGGAGAATTCAGATAATTATAATCAGCTGAACGGAGGAATCCGTATCCTTCAGGCATGATTTCGAGCACTCCGGTACTAGAGATAAACCCATCAAAATCATACAGGTTCTTTGGCTCAGAGACTTCGCTTGATTGCTCTCTTCGGGCTGGCTTGACCTGAAGTGGTGGGTTTGCCGTTTTAGGTGTAGGTTCATTTGCTTGAACCTGGGCAGCGGGAACGACAACCGGCTTACTAGGCTGTGGTTTAAACTGGATCTGGGGCTTTTGTTGGCCCTGAGACTTCAATTGAATCTGAGGCTTTTGCTGGGCTTGAGATACAGTGGATGGTTCCGGTGAAGTTTCCTTTTCTTTATCCTTTTCCTTATCCTTATCTGGTTTACTTGATTGGGATACCGGGGCAGGCTGCCGGGGTGGCGAAGGGGGTTGCGCGGGCTGGGAGGGAGCAGGAGGAGTAGCCGCCTGGCTATCACGCTGCTCTTCCTCGCCTGGCGACCGTTGGTCAGGCCTGGTGGAGAATAGTGGGCCTGATTCCTTTTTATCTTTAGCTATCCTCCGGCGATGGGCTTTATGCTCATAACGGGCCTGATTCCCATCCTGTTCATCTTTCCTTCCTTTATCGGAAGATTTTTTTGATTTGATTTCTGCTGCCTGAATAGCTTGCTGATCCAGGATCTGATAAACCAGCTCCTGCTTCTTGTAAGATTCAACTCGCTTGATATTCAGATTTTTTGCTATCTCTCTCAACTCAGTCAACAGCTTATTGTTGAGCTCAAGAATGTCATACATGTGAGTGTGATTGTTTATGAATAACTCATGAAGTAAAATAGGGGGAAAATGCCAGGACCTTCATTTTTTGGTGCGAATACTCGTACCAATCAGTCAAACAGTGCGTATCCGATGCAAAATTAGATAAAAAACTAAGAAAAAAAAATCTTTTATAACTGAACCCTGATGCAACCTTTACTTGTTGTCCTCGTAAAAGCAAGAGAACCCTTAAAATCAAACAATTGTGCGTCAGTTAAAGATCATCCGGCAAGTAACTAACCGAGATCTGCCATCTTTGGACAAGTACCTTCAGGAGATCGGGCGTGAAAGTATGGTCAACCCGAATGAGGAAGTTGATCTTGCACGTCGGATCAAAGAGGGAGATCAGGACGCGATGAGCAAATTGATCTTGGCCAATCTTCGATTTGTTGTATCCGTTAGCAAACAGTATCAAAATCAAGGACTTACACTACCAGACCTGATCAATGAAGGTAACATTGGGCTAATTAAGGCTGCTGAACGATTTGATGAGACTAAGGGGTTCAAGTTTATCTCTTACGCTGTATGGTGGATTCGACAGTCTATTCTTCAGGCTTTAGCGGAGCAGTCAAGGCTTGTCCGGCTTCCTCTCAACAAGATTGGATCCATCAACAAGTTAAACCGCACAATTTCAAAACTAGAACAACAGCTTGGACGGTCGCCTTCGGTCGCAGAGATTGCTGAAGTTACTCACATGGACCCTGAAGAGATCACGCGTTCACTCGGGGGCAGTGCCCGGCATGTATCTATGGACGCTCCTCTTGGACAGGGAGATGAAAGTAGCCTATACGATATCTTTATTGATGAGGAGGCGGCTGATCCGGAGGAAGGGCTGTTGATGGATTCACTGCGGATGGAGATTGAGCGTGCGCTGAATCACCTGAGTGAACGCGAAGCTGAGATCATCCGGTTATTTTACGGGTTGAAAGGGCACCGGCCCCACTCGCTTGATGAGATCGGCCAACACTTTGATCTGACGCGTGAGCGTGTGCGGCAAATCAAAGAAAAAGCGATTCTCAAGCTCAAAAACAGCTCAAGGAACAAACTCCTCAAGAAGTATTTGGGATAACAGGTGGGTCATCGCTCATCCTTGACCGCCGACATTCGGGATTTACTATTTACTTTGCAGGATAAAAAATGTAAATTGTCAGTCGCAACAAGCAAATAGCAAAACCTCATGTCACATCTCCTTGCACCCTCACTACTGGCAGCTGATTTTGGTAATCTTCAGCAAGATATTGAGCTTCTTAACCAAAGTGAGGCCGATTGGTTTCATGTGGATGTGATGGATGGACTTTTTGTCCCCAATTTTTCCATTGGCACCCCGGTCGTTGAGGCGATTCATCGCCATGCTCGCAAGCCGTTGGACATTCATCTGATGATTCGAGAGCCAGAGCGATATATTGAGCACTTTATCAGATTGGGGGCCAGTGTGTTGACTATTCATTACGAGGCGTGTAATCATTTGCACCGCGCATTGGGGCAGATCCGGGAGCTTGGAGCTAAAGCCGGGGTTAGTTTGAATCCACACACGCCTGTCGGGTTGCTCGAGAACCTGCTCCACGAAGCCGACTTGGTCCTGATCATGTCGGTCAACCCCGGATATGGCGGCCAAAAGTTCATCCCGGCCTCGCTCGAGAAGATCCGCCAGCTCAAAAAGATGAGAGATGATGCTGGTGCACGCTTTCTGATTGAGGTAGATGGGGGTGTTGATACCACCAATGCTCCGTTGCTAGTAGAAGCCGGCACCGATGTGTTGGTTGCGGGAAGCACAGTTTTCAAGGCCAATGATCCCGAGGAAATGATCAGGGTTTTAAAAAGGGCTGGCCGCTGATCAGGGATAATCTTTACACGATCCAATTGCTTAGGTACTCAAAAGGGGTGTTGAGTTGTCCGCTTTGCACGATGGTCGCCCGATCGACTACCCGGTTCGGATCATCACCAAGAATACAAGGTAACACACTCTCAATCAATACATTTGAGAAGTCCACGGAAGCATCTCGGGGTAGTTCACCCGGGAGGTTATCCACTGCCATGACTGTTATATGATTAGCATTGGAAAAGGCGGGTTTCTCAACCAGTTGGTATCGGTCGAAGTCATAAAATGGATCGGCGATACTGGACGCTCTAACGGTAGAAGGTGCTGATCCGTTGATATCGCAACTGATATCGGCAACGACCCGGATTTTAAAATCTAGAGAAGCCATCTCTGCTAGTTCCCACAGCCGTGGGGCGGCCGGATCCCAGAAGTGGGCGGTAATCAGTAAGTCGGTCGATTGGGTATAGGGTTTGAACGAGGAAACGTACTCCTGTGGGTGGCTGATATAGTGTTTAAAATCGAACTCCCGGTTATCGTGGTGCCTGGCGTAGTTCCATGGGTCGATTCTACAGGCTGCCGGTGACAGGTCGGGTTTTGCCAGATAGGTTTCAGGATCGGTTATCGGGATATTTAGAAGGGAGAGGGTTTCCAGTGCGCCCTGGGCGACACGGCCGCCGCCGGTGATCAGGATTCTCAGCGGGCCGGTGGGGAGGTTTTTTAGCAGCTCGTTCATCTCCTGTCGGTTGTAGCACTGGTGTGCTGGCTTGAGGTTGAAGCGTCCGGTTTTTAACCCCCAGGCTCGCAAGCCGTTATAAGCTCCAACAATTCCGGCCCAGCGACCAAAGGCGATGAGGCGTTGTCCATCGAGATTGGTCAGGTACTCATAGTCGACC
>JAAYIP010000293.1 GCA_012523435.1 Bacteroidales bacterium
ATACTATACCCGCCATACGAGCCCTCGGTGTCGAAACAATTTACAGTGACAGCGCTTTCGTCAGGCTCCGGCTTTCGGCACCAGAAATGAAAGAATTTCCTGAGGCAGACAGCCTTGATCCCAAAATAGAATTCCCGCTGGGCCTCACGGCAACCTTTTTTAATAAAGCCATCCAAATCGAATCAACACTTCAAGCCGAATACGCCATTTACCACACCAAAACAAAAGTGTTTGAAGCCCGCAATAACGTGATTGTCAAGAACTTTACGGAAGATCAGGAACTGAGAACCGACCAGCTCTGGTGGGAAGAAGAGAAAGAACGAATCTGGTCAGATATGCCTGTCACTATCATTACCGAAGATGGTACCACCACTGGCGATGGTGGGTTTGAAGCTGATCAAAGCTTCTCCTGGTATCGTATCCGGCGAAACCGTGGGCAAATGAAAGTTAAAGAGCAACCCGAAACACCATAATAATCCTGGAATCTTTTTAACTTAAACCGGTTTTGGGATCAATTCCCAATTTATTAATCTTGTTGAAGTGCCTGATTATCTTTTGATTCCGATTCTTTTGATCCTGAGCACGTTCTTCTCAGGAATGGAAATAGCTTTTATTTCGGCCAATAGGCTGATGATCGAACTAGATCGCAAAAAAGGCATTGGAGGATCCAAGGTAGTATCCTGGCTGAACTCAAAGCTCGAGGCTATTGTGGTTACCAGCCTGATTGGATATATCATCTGTCTGGTCATTTACGGATTACGAATGGCTATGGTCGTCGAACCGATGATTGGCCAGATTGTTATTCACCCCGGCTGGATTCAGCTCATTCAGATTTTACTCGCCACTGCAATAATCCTGATAACAGCCGAATTAATCCCCAGAACGATTTTCAGGATGAAAGCAAACCTGATGATCAGGCTATTTTCCTATCCATTTTTGATCTTTTTCGTGCTGCTATCCCCCTTGACCTATTTAACCATCGGTTTATCTAATTTCCTCAGGACAAAAGTATTGAGAAAGGATGGCACATCCAGAACCCGGCAGCTCCTGTTCGGCCGTGCCGATCTCCACAACCTCATTGACGACACCTCCTCCGAACATACAGGAGAAGAACAACCGGACCAAGAGGTCAGACTTATCCAAAACGTAATGGAGTTTCCCAGCATCAAGTTACGCGAGTGCATGGTGCCCCGGAACGAAATGCTAACCATCGAAGTAAATGAGTCGGTCGAGGAGCTAAAACAGGAATTTATCCACTCCGGCCACTCTAGAATCCTGGTCTATGAAGAAGATATCGACCATATTATTGGCTATATCCACCATGCAGATCTTTTTAGAAATCCACTGAATATCAGAGAAATGATCAGGCCAGTACCCTTCGTTCCGGAGACAATGCCAGCTAATAAGCTTCTAACCCGCCTACTCGATAACAGACAAAACATCGCCGTAGTCATTGATGAGTTCGGAGGAACAGCAGGATTAGTTTCGGGAGAGGACATTTTAGAAGAGATCTTTGGAGAAATTGAGGATGAACACGATTCTCCCCATCTGGAAGAGACACAAATTTCTGAACACCAATTTAGATTCTCCGGTCGACTAGAAATCGACTATCTCAACGAGACCTATGGACTCAATCTTCCCGTTTCGGACGACTATGAAACGCTTGCAGGACTTATCCTTTATCATAACCCCTCCCTGCCAAAAGTGAACGACTCATTCCACATTGGCCCCTATACAATACGGATACTCAAAAGTTCACAT
>JAAYIP010000294.1 GCA_012523435.1 Bacteroidales bacterium
GAAGATCCGGTGACCGGCTCAGCCCATACCACGCTAACTCCTTACTGGAGCAGGCAATTAGCGAAGCAGGAGTTAACTGCCCGGCAGCTATCGGAGCGCGGGGGTGACCTGATCTGCCGCAATCGGGGAAACCGGATTGAGATTGCTGGGGAAGCGGTGACTTATCTGAGGGGAGAAATCCAGACCTGATAGCTGGCAATGAACCATTTGGCTTGTTGATTCTTTTTTTGTAACATGCATTCACAATTGGTGCTTTAACTCAGTCTTTTAAATCAGAATCTATGAAAGCGTTTTTTAATCTTAGGAGGATTACGGCAATCCCCGTTTATTCTTTCGTGTTGATCATTTCGCTGGTATTCTCTGGATGCCGAAAAGACCGCTATCCGGTGAACGGAGATCCCAATCAGTTCACCTATTTCAGCGAAGAGTATCCACCCTTCAATTATCTGTCCGATGGAAGAGCCTCCGGGGTGTCGGTTGATATTTTAGAAGATCTGTTCCGGAGGCTGAATCTTTCGCTCGACCGTTCATCGGTAGAGGTATCACTTTGGGCCCCGGCCTATGAGATGGTTCTGGACACCCCGGGCACGATGCTTTTTTCCATGGTTCGAACCGATGCCAGGGAGGAGCTGTTCAAATGGGTTGGTCCTATTGCTCCCCATACGGATGTGCTAATTTCCATGGCCGGATCCGGTAACGAGATCACTGAGATTACTGATCTGAACAACTATTTCACTGGGGTTGTTGAAGGCTTTAGCAGTTTAGACCTACTCCTCAATCATGGAGTTCTTAGATCTAACATCGTTATTTACGATGACATGAAAGCTCTTTATAAGGCTTTAAGGGATACCCGTGAAGTCAAGTATATCGCCACCGGTGCAGCGGCTCATCAGCTGATTATCGAGTCGCTGGGTTATCCGGAATCTGACTTCAGAGCTCCGTTTATTATCCGAACCGATGAGCTCTATTACGCTTTCAATAAAGAGACGGCTGAGGAGATGATCACCGATTTTCAAAATGCCCTGAATCTGCTCAAGATGGATAAAGCTGAAGATGGAAGTAGCATCTATGAGAAAATCCTGAATCGTTACCAGGTGGTTCAGTACGCCGAGGACGGGCTAACCGATGAGCAAGTAATTGCCTTAGTGGAACTTACTGCTGCGGACCTTGAGGAAGATGCCCCCGCAACCATCATAAAAGTGAACCAAGGCCTTCACCCCTACAAAGATCAAGATCAGCCAGCCCTCTATTCGTTCTTTTATGACAGCAACCTGGTCATGATCGGTCATGCCGATAATCCTCTGCTGGTCAACAAATCATTTGCCGGCAAGCCGGATGCAGCTGGCAAAAAGTTCCGTGATGAGATCTTAGCCGGTGCCCTGGAGAATGGCAGTGGGTGGGTTGACTATGTGTACACGAAACCCGATCGAAGCGGGCTTTATCACAAGACAACTTATTTTCAATTAGTTACAGGCAGCGATTCCAAACAGTATATAGTTTGTTCCGGCAAATTCAAATGACCCCAAAAAAACCTCTAAAGGAATCTGTCATAGCAAGTAAGAAGTCAGAAGAGGGTTTGGAAATTCAAATACATTTTTATATTTTAGCACAAAATCCTAATCAATGTTGAAAGTCTTACCAACTTCGATTCAAACATAGACTGTGATTCCTCCAAGATACGAAGGCCAGAGGAATCTGGCCTTTTTTTTTATTTTTAAAAC
>JAAYIP010000295.1 GCA_012523435.1 Bacteroidales bacterium
AAAATGAAGCAGTAATGAGCGAGGATTGTATTTAGGTCGTAACTGTACTGGCACAGGGATCTCCAGCCACTCGGTGAGCTTCTCGTAAATCTTTAGGCGCTCCTCCGTGCAGAAAGCCCGTATGCTGGCACTGTGATAGCCACCTTTGAGGACCATCACCATCGCATCGGCCGGGCCTTTAATTTCGGTAACACCTGTAGCTGTCCAGGTGTCCAGTTCTCCATAGATATAAAGAATCTTATCACCCTGATTATGAACAAAATCATGCAGGAAAGGCAACGTTTTGGGATTGAATGTTGTGTCTAATCCGTAGGGAATCAGTGCCAGATCCCAGGTAATCGACATGGTATCCTGCAGATATTTACGGAAAGGCTCCGTATCATATCCGTAATAACCCATTTCGGTCATAGCTTGATAATAGTGAGGCAAGAATCCCCGTAGCCCGGCTTCACTGAAATAATACAGGGCATTGGTCATTTTCATCACCTTCATCAGCTCACCGACCGTAGCATCCGGTCCGGGTAGGTCCATAGGCCTTGGGTGTCCATACTGCCACATAACAAACGGGAACTCCAACACAGCCAATTCATAGGCGCGGTCGATGCCCATGGGGAAAGTCCATTTAACCTCTTTAGCCCACATCTGCATTAATGGCATCAGTTCGCTTTTACGCTCAAAAAAGGTCCGCTGAAACTCCTTAACCCGGTTACGCTCTGCCTCAGTACCTACCTGCTCCAGGAAAGCAAAAATCCGAGGATCCGTCTTACCAGTGTTCAGGGGCGCAACATAGGGAATCGCCACATCAATATCATCAGGATAAAAAGCTTTAAACATCATAGCCGTTTGGCCATCCTTGCTGTGCCCTGTGCTAACCCACTTCCCTGGATACAATACTTTAAAAACCTCTACAATGGCATGTAGATCCGAAGCCGCTTGCCATGTAGTTAAATGCTCCCATATCAATGGATTAGGAACTGATTCGCCAAAAAAACGATGTTCTACGCGAATCATATTACTCTTGAGCAAACCGGCAGGCTCACAATAGCCCAGATTAGCAGCCGAGTACCCTGAGGTGCTCAGCACCATCGGACGATCGAACCCCAGATGCCCAATGAACATCCGCTGTGTAAAGGTCGCCCCTTCAGGATTATTATGATCTAATGGTTGAGTAAAACGAATCTCATAAGCCTCACCAAAACGGTTTCCATGAGCAGTAGTGCCAATGACCTCTACCCCTGGAATTTCTTTCAATGCTTCCAAAAGAACAGAACCCTGCGCTCCTAACTGGCTGTTGAAAAAAAAGCTTAGAACTAATATGACAACAAACCTTCCCATACTGATAATATATTAAAAGAATCCACTGTAAAACTACAGATTTTACCCCCTCACTTGTAATTATTCCTACTTTTGCAAGTCTACTATTTGACTAACGATCACTTTAAATACAGAAAGAAAATGAAAAAATTACCGCAAACACTCAAACTCCTGGCGCCAGCCATGTTACTACTTCTCTCGGGCTGTGCCATGCAAAAATCTGCAACCGGAACGCAGGATATCCTGCTGAAGTATCATGCTTCTCCGGGAAAATCCTTCACGGTGAACAGCAACATGAGCACCGTCGTGGTTACCGAACAGATGGGCGAATCGATGGAAGTAGCCATCTCATCAGCTAGCGAATCGGTTTACAAGATTAATTCGGTCCAGGATGATGGAACGATGTTGATGGAAAAAGAATTCAAATCAATGACCCAGGAGAACAAAAATCCCATGGGAGATACCTCTTCGGATTTCAGCACCTGGATCGGCAAAAAGGCTGGTTTTCAAGTAACTCCGGCAGGCGAAGTCTCCAAAATAACCGGGCTTGACCAGTTTCCGGATGTGGTTGCTGCCAGTGGGGAAACCTTGAATGGCGATTATCTGGAAAGCACACTCAAGAACGATTTCATCAAGCTGCCGAATCAGCCTGTCAAGAAGGGCTTTTCGTGGGCAGTACCTGACACGATGGAGGTAGAAGTTAATGGTGGCAACCTGAAGCAGGATGGCTCAACCACTTACACCATCGGTGATAAGGTTACCCGGGAAGGTGTTGAGTGTATTCAGATTCTTGTAGATGGAACATCAAAAATGACCGGCGAAATGGAACAGCAAGGGATGACCCTCGAAATCACCCGCGAAACCAAAACAACCGGTACCCTCTACTTTGCTTTGGGCAAAGGCTATTTCCAATCGATGGATTACTCAGCCACCGCGCTAGGAGAGGTTTATATCCCCATGGCTTCAATGAGCATTCCGCAGAACATGACGACTAAAGTCTCATTATCAACGGTATTTGACTAACGAACGATCATTTCGAGCATTCGGATTTTCGTAATTTTCTGAAAAACAAGGGCTTACAGTAGCAACCTACTTGTAAGCCCTTTCTTTTTAGGAGGCTGACCAAATTGTTCTCAAGAGGTGGTCAAAGGCGAAATTTCATCGATTGCAGTCGAAATTCTGGTTATGACCTCCTCATTTCCAAGGATTGCCATGATGTCGAACACACCCGGACCCATGGGTGCCCCAACGAGGCACAAACGTAACAGATTCATCACCCAACCGGTATTAATTTCAGCCTCAGCAATATATTCTTTGATGATCGCTTCGTAGAATTCAGGATTCAGGGTGTCCGATAGCCCTGTCTCAGCGGTTTTCAGTCGATCAACGATTCCTGCCAGCATTTCAGGAGCATTCGTGTTCCATCGCTTTTTGATGGTAGTAGGATCATAGTTCGATGGGGCCTCAAAGAAAAACCAAGCCTGATCCCACAGGTCTTTCACAAAACCGGCTCTCTCTTTAACCAGTGATATGATTTTCACCAGTCTCTTCCACTCCGTTTCGCTCATCGCGGTCTTCTTTGGCTCAGTGAGTTGTAGAGCCCTCTGTCCGTAGTCCCGGATAAACTCTTCGGCCATCTCCTCGTCTGTCTTGACCATCATATACTGATGATTGAACCACCGGGCTTTATCAGGATCAAATCGGGATCCTGATTTTCCAACGCGCTCCAGGGAGAAAACCTGAATCAGCTCCTCCATGGAGTAGATTTCCTGATCGGTGCCATCGTTCCACCCCAGGAGTGCCAGGATATTGACGAAAGCCTCCGGGAAATAGCCGGCTTCGCGATATCCGCTGTACACCTCTCCGGATTCGGGGTTAGTCCAGTTGATTGGAAAGACCGGGAATCCGAGCTTGTCTCCGTCGCGCTTACTCAGCTTACCATTACCGCTGGGCTTGAGAATCAGGGGCAGATGAGCGAACTCCGGCATGGTATTGATCCATCCGAAACCTTTGTACAGCATGACATGCAGTGGCAGGGAGGGTAGCCACTCTTCTCCTCTGATCACGTGGGTAATCTCCATCAGATGATCATCCACAACGTTAGCCAGATGGTACGTCGGTAGTCCATCAGACTTAAATAACACCTTGTCATCCAGGGTATTAGTATTTACCCTTACCTCTCCACGAATCAGGTCATGCATGACAATCTCCTCATCTGTCGGCATTTTAAAGCGGATCACGTATGGCTTGTCGGAGGACAGGAGTTGGTCTGTCTCCTCTTTAGATAGCGACAGGGAGTTCCTCATATTCAAACGGTTAGCCGCACCATAAGCAAATGCTCTGCCTACGGAAGCGGTTTCTGCCTGTTTCCTTTTTCGATCAAGCTCCTCTGCCGTATCAAAGGCATAATAAGCCCATCCGGTTGTCAGCAGCTGATCGACATATTGTCGGTAGATGGCTTGTCGATCGGATTGGCGATAGGGACCGAAGGCACCGCCCTCGCGAACACCCTCATCGATTTGGATCCCGCACCAAGCGAGTGATTCCATGATATACTCTTCCGCACCGGGGACAAAGCGTCCCTGATCGGTATCCTCAATGCGTAAAATCATAGTACCCTGATGTTTGCGTGCAAAGAGGTAGTTGAACAATGCGGTACGGACTCCGCCCATGTGTAACGGGCCGGTTGGAGATGGTGCAAAACGGACGCGAACTGGCATGACAAAAATTTTAGGCAAAGATCGTAAAAAAGCACCAGGCTCGAGCTATCGAGCAGGCGGCAGGGATGATCGTCGAAATTCATATCTTTACCCAACTATGAATAAGATTGTTATCCTCGATGGGTACACGCTCAATCCCGGTGACATTTCCTGGGAAGCGCTGGAAGCGCTGGGTGAGGTAACCCTATATGACCGGACGCCTATCGGTCAGGTGGTTGAGCGGGCGGCTGGTGCTGAGATAATCCTGACGAACAAAACGCCCTTAACCAGAGAGACGCTCAGGCAGTTAAAACACCTGAAATACATTGGTGTTCTGGCCACGGGCTATAATGTGGTTGACGTGGTAGCGGCTCGGGAGCTTGGGATGGTTGTTTCCAATGTACCGGTTTATGGAACCCGATCGGTAGCGCAGATGGTTTTCGCCCATTTATTAGCCATATGCCATCATGTTGAAGCTCATAATCAAGCTGTTAAAAATGGCGACTGGAGCCGGCATGATGATTTTTGTTTTTGGAACTATCCGCTGATTGAATTGGATGGTAAGACTATGGGAATCATAGGATTTGGCAGGATTGGAAAAGCTGTAGCCCATATCGCGTTAGCTTTCGGGATGGAGGTACTCGCGTATGATCCCAATGGGAAGCCGGAGGCAGATCAGGAAGCTGTTAGGATTGTCGGGATGGAAGAGTTATTGCGAGGATCGGACGTCATCAGTTTACATATGCCCGTGACCCCAGAAACTGACGGGATTGTCAACCAAGAATTTATCTCCCGGATGAAGGATGGTGTTATTCTGATCAATACATCCAGAGGTCAGTTAATTATAGAGGAGGATCTTGCAGAAGCGCTTCGATCAGGAAAGATTGGAGCAGCCGGGCTGGATGTTTTGAGGCAGGAGCCACCCATGGAGGATCATCCGCTTTTTTCCGTTCCCAACTGTCATATTACGCCACACATTGCCTGGGCGCCACGGGCGGCACGGATTCGGCTAATGGAGGTAGCGGTCGAAAATCTTCGCTCCTTTCTGGATGGAAATCCTTCTAACATGGTCAATTAAAGCAAGTTAACATGAAGATTTTGGTGGCTTCGGATTCATTCAAAGGCACGCTTACTTCTTTGGAGGTTGGCCAGATCATCGAATCTGAGTTACCTGATTACCATAATATTGACATTTTCCCTGTTTCAGATGGAGGTGAAGGATTTCTCGCCTCAATGCGATCGGTCTTTCCCGGCGATGAACGGACGGTACGGTGTCCTGATCCATTAGGTAAGGAGATTAGTTGTTCCTATATTATATCGGATGGGGGCATTGCACTGATTGAATCGGCGGCAGCATGTGGGTTAGGGTTATTAGCGGATCGTGACAGGAATCCGATGAGAGCGGGGACGTATGGCTTGGGGGTTTTAATGCGAGATGCTCTGCATCAAGGTGTTAGGACTATTTATATCGGGTTAGGTGGAAGTATGACGAACGATGGTGGGGCAGGTTTAATGCGGGCGTTGGGGGTCAAGCTGTTAGATGATGAAGGAAAGGAGATTCTACAGGAAGGGGGAAGAGTATTAAAGTCGATTGCCGAGCTTGATTTATCCGGGCTGGATATGCGGGCAAAGGAGGCCCGGATTATTGTGATTGGTGATGTGGATAATCCGTTATTAGGAGAGCGTGGTGCTACCCGTGTTTATGGGCCGCAGAAGGGAGCTGATGCTGTGATGGTGGAGGATTTGGAGGCTGGGATGGTTCGATATGCTGCCGTGGTTTCCCAAAAGTTTGGGGTAGATTATTCGGATGATCCAGGGGTGGGTGCAGCGGGG
>JAAYIP010000296.1 GCA_012523435.1 Bacteroidales bacterium
GAGCAACTGCTTACTAACAAAGGCCCATTCAGCTTCTATGAATCGATCGAGAACCGGAAAGAGTGCTGCTATATCCGGAAGGTTGAACCCCTGGAAAGAATGCTAAAAGAAACAGCCTGCTGGATCACCGGATTGCGGGCCGCACAATCCAACTCCAGGCAAACGATCCGGCGCATCTCCTTCGACCCCACCTACCAGGTCATAAAAGTTAATCCATTATACAATTGGAGCCTGGAAGAGGTAGTCACCTATCTGCATGACAATCATGTTCCATACAATATATTGCACGACAAAGGTTACCCCAGCATTGGATGCGCACCCTGTACCCGTGCGGTTCAACCAGGTGAAGATATCCGTGCCGGACGCTGGTGGTGGGAAAATAACTCCTCCAAAGAGTGCGGCCTACATGATAACCAAGAGAATAAGCAGTTATGAACGGACATCGAATAAATCACCTGGAAGAACTGGAGAATGAGTCAATTTACGTCATGCGGGAAGTGGCAGCCCAATTCGAAAATCCTGCCCTCCTCTTTTCCGGCGGGAAAGACTCCATCGTGATGGTTCACCTGGCCAGGAAAGCATTCTGGCCTCAGAGATTCCCCTTCACCCTGCTCCATATTGATACTGGACATAATTTCGATGAAACACTCAAATACCGGGATCAACTGGTCGAAAAACTTGGGGCCAGGCTGGTCGTCGGACTGGTGCAGGAAAGTATAGACAACGGCCGTGCTGTAGAAGAATCAGGCTTTAACGCCAGTCGGAATGTCCTCCAAACTGTTACCCTGCTGGATGCTATCGAACACTATAAATTCGATGTGGCAATCGGCGGCGGCCGTCGCGATGAGGAGAAAGCCCGCGCTAAAGAACGCTTTTTCTCCCATCGGGATGAATTCGGACAATGGGATCCCAAAAATCAACGCCCCGAACTCTGGAACCTATTTAATGGTCGCAAAAACCTGGGCGAACATTTCCGGGTGTTTCCACTGTCAAACTGGACCGAAATGGATGTTTGGCAATATATCTTTCGCGAAAATATCGAGATACCCAGCCTCTATTTTACCCACCGCAGAAAAGCTTTCTACCGCGATGGCGTTTGGCTCGCCTGGGCACCATTCATGAAGTTAAAACCAACAGAAGAGCTCGTGGAGGATGATTTCCGCTGCCGAACGATCGGAGATATCACCTGCACGGGTCTGACATGCTCCAAAGCCGACAACCTGGTCGATATCATTCGCGAAATCGCAGCTACACGAGTCACCGAAAGAGGTGGCCGATTCGACGATAAACGCTCCGAAGCAGCCATGGAAGACCGAAAGAAAGAGGGCTATTTCTGATCATTTCCGAAAAATTATGTTTGACTCCGATTTTAACTCCGAAGCTTACCTCGATATGCAACTGCTCCGGTTCACTACGGCCGGAAGCGTTGATGACGGCAAATCTACCCTGATCGGAAGACTGCTGTACGATAGTAAATCCATCTTCGAAGACCAGCTCGAAGCTGTCGAACGCGACTCGCTGCGGCGCGGAAACGAACAAATCAACCTGGCGCTGCTTACCGACGGGCTCCGGGCCGAGCGAGAACAGGGAATCACCATCGATGTGGCCTACCGATACTTCGCTACCCCAAAACGTAAGTTCATCATCGCCGATACCCCCGGTCATATCCAATATACCCGTAATATGGTCACCGGCGCTTCAACCGCTAACCTCGCGATTATCCTCATTGATGCCAGACAGGGAGTCCTCGAACAAACACTCCGTCACTCCTATATCGCCTCCCTACTCCAAATTCCCCACCTGGTGATTTGTATCAACAAAATGGACCTCGTCGGGTACGATCAAAACATTTTTGAATCGATACGAGAAACCTACCTAAA
>JAAYIP010000297.1 GCA_012523435.1 Bacteroidales bacterium
AGTCACATCCCGATCTTTGGTTGAACAAACCCTCACTTTTGCTTCTCCATCTCGGATCCCTCGACAGGCTTGGATCCTGCCCTGGGCTGAGATTCATTTTCCGGCAGAGGTGGCCAGGATTCGGGAGCGTTGGCCGGATGATTGTATGCAAGCTCCGACCATGCTTACCAGGCCAACCACCGCTGTGGGAGGAAAATATCGGGCCGGACTATTTATCGATGAGTGGGGCTGCCAATTCCATAACCGAGAAGAGGGCTTGATGGGTATCGTCAGCGAGCCACTAATCCGTGAGTGGTCTGATCTTGAATCTTTTCAAACACCCGACATCCTGTGCGAACTCGACAAAGAAAGCATCAACCGGTTTTGTCGATCAACCGACCGGTTTGTCTATTCCGGTGGAATCATACGCCCATACGAACGCTTTCAATTTCTGCGGACCATGGAGCAATCCTTCATGGATGTCATGCTCGAAGAGGAGGGCTACCTGGAACTCCTAAAACGCATTCATAATCACTACCTTAAAGAAACAGAAGCCTGGGCTCAAACCGATGTTAACGCCATCTTCCTGATGGATGATTGGGGTACTCAACATGCCATGATGGTTTCTCCGGATGTTTTCCGGCGCCACTTTAAGCCCATGTATGCAGAGTATTGCGCTATCGCACACCACTATGGAAAATATGCGTTCATGCATTCTGATGGAAATATCCAAGAGATCATCCCCGACCTGATCGAGGTAGGGGTTGATGCACTCAATTGCCAGCTCTTTTGCATGGACCTTGATCGTCTCGAACAAGAAGCCGCCGGCAAGATCACGTTCTGGGGAGAGATCGACCGCCAAGAGTTACTGCCCAACGGGACATTTAATGACATTGACAATGCTATAGAGAAGATTTACAATAAGTTATACCGTAATGGCGGACTCATCGCCCAGTGCGAGTTCGGTCCGGCTGCCAACCCAGCTAATATTAAACGGGTTTTTGAAACCTGGAACAGAAAAAGTATTTCACCCCAAATTTGTTCAAATGAATTATTATAAAAACGCATCTGCAGTGACCCCGGAAGCAACTCACGGGTCAGTCCCTACCAGGGCATCAGAAGGCCTTAGAAAACAGACAGGCCTTACTTGTTTTTCACGCTATGGAATTGGTATGCTACTGGCAATCATGGTGACCTTTTCCCTGTCAGCCCAGACGCCCATCCCGCGTAAGCAATTTGTCGATTATGCCCGTACATCGGCCGATTGGGTGTGGGACAAGCAGGACTCCCTGATTAGTGCCTGGCGGAGTTCAATCGATCCACAGGATATCTTCGGATATCGGTCGCCGGGCCATTTGCTCGAGATGGCCGCCATTTACGCCACACTCTATGAAATGGAGGGCAAAAAGCGATATGCCGAGCGAACTCGTCAGGTGCTCCTAACGTATGGCGATTTTCGTAAAGAATTTCCGGTTGCTGAAGCCCGTCGCAAGGCCGATTACCCGGATGGGTTACCGGCTCTGCCCGACTTCTTCACGACGATGCGATTTATTCGTTCGTATGATATCCTGAATAAAAAGGGATTCCTTACCTCCACTGAGTCAAAGCAGATTGAAGAAACCATTGCGCACAGTCTGGTATTCCTACTGCGTACACAAGAATGGGGAGCCATGAATCGGGCAGCACTGCGGGCAGAAGCACTCGCCTGGGCTGTTCGTGCTATTCCTAATAACCCTATAATCAACGACTTGCGAACTGCTGAGAATGCTATCCTGTCGGATAATTGGGGCCAATGGGAGATCGAAGATGCTTCACTTTATCATGCGGTCTGGCTTTATGCCCTGATTGGTGCAGCAGATGCCCGCGAAGAGATGGACGAGCTGTTTCGACTGCCTGAAATGTACTACTATGCTCACTATTTTCTCAACCTGATGTCACCTATCGGCATGATTCCAGATTATGGCGATGCCATGAGACAGGTCAACTGGAACCGTTGGATGATCTTCTTCGAAGCGGCCGCCAAGGCATACAACGACCCTCAGATGAAATGGGCAGCAACAGTGATCGAAAATCAATATCTCGACCTGTCGAATCCCAGAAGCGTCGGACTAGGCTATATGTTGCTCGATTGTGTCCGTTATGGCACCGAATCCATTAAGCCGATGAAACCGACCAGTGGCAGTGCCGAGGTGATGGAAGACATCGTAGGTAAAAAAATTGTATACCGCGATGGTTGGGACAAAAACTCCACCTATATGCTTTATAATTACCGTGATGAAGGTGACGGCGGTTTGCTTTTCCGGAATTACCTCCGCGATGTGATCCCAGTAGAGGAAGAGAAGATGACCCACGGTCACGCTGACGAAAATAGCATCGCCCTTCTGATGGAAGATGGCGATATGCTGCTGACCGATGCAGGATACCGCGACTTTCTTCCTTCGGGCTATTTCGGATCTTACCGGCAAGACTATTTCCACAACCGTTTATGTGTCAGGAATGAAAAAATCTGGTTTGGGCAAGAAGCTGGCGAATACCGGTACAGCATGGGTGATTATCCGGCAGTGGATCCTCAGCCAGTGCTCGACTTCCTCCACAATGCCGGATCCTATCGCCGGGTTAGGACCCAAAAAGTTGATTTCCTAACCTTTCCCGATGTGGATTACAGTCGCACCAAACTCATTGATGATCAGATGGGATACGAATGGGACCGGGTAGTTACCTGGGTTAAGGATCCCGGCCTTTATGTTGTGTTTGATATCCTCAAATCTAGGTCGGAGCAATATTTCACCGGAGTCAATATGTGGCATTCGAGGAAGATAGTTTCCCAGGGCGAAAATTGGTTTGATACTCAATACGATACGCTTGACTCCAAAGCCCTTAATCCAAATAAAAACTTGCTGATTTATTTCCCTAGAAACTATTATCGGTTTTATCAGACTACGGAGGCTAACCGTAATTATCAGCAGGAGATGGCCATCGCCGAATATACCGGGCAATTTTTTGAGCTAGGTCAGCATATTGGCTATGTCACCGTCCTGGTCCCTCACCAATCGAGTGAATCCCCCCAGAAGTGGCTCGATGCCATCGAGTTTGTGGGGTCGGAAGAAGAGAACGACGGGCTGTCAGTTAAGATTACCCTGGGCAACCGGACCATTCGAGTGGGGGCCAAATGCGATCTCAAAATGGATATGGTGCGCGACTATGAGCGCCCCAAATACTCCTGGGAGTCGGGGAAAATTCGCTTTGAAGATGTTCAAACCAATGCTGATTTCTTCTATACCGATCTCACTGGCAACGAATTAAACTTCACCGTTGTCAATCTGACCAAAGCTTACTACCGTAACCAACTGCTCTTCGAACAGCCATCATCTTACTTTGGTCTCAATTTTGACGGCCAACCCGATGCTTCCCGCACGGGTAAGGCAAGGCTGTGGAGAGATCGGGTGGTGTTGAAGTAGGTAGGAGGTTGTCGAGTTGTCAAGTTGATGTGAGGTGTGAGGTGTGAGGTGTGGGGTAACAATGATGGCGAGTTTCTTGTTAATTATTATTAATCAAGTATTGGTAAATTTACGGAAGGGTTTTAATGAGTACCATTGAGAAAGCGATCAGCGAATGCCGGTTGGTGCCGGTGTTCAATCATCCGGATGCTGAAACGGGATGCCGAGTTGTTCAGGCTTGTTATGAGGCCGGATTGCGGGTGTTTGAGTGGACCAACCGAGGTGAGCATGCTGCAGATAACTTCCTGATTGTTAAAGAGTATATTAATCAGCACTGTCCTGGCTTTTATCTGGGAGCCGGATCCATTTTTGATGCTAAAACCTGCCGGGAGTTTTATCAGAAGGGAGCCGATTTCATGGTCAGCCCGATTCTCGATCCAGACATAGCTTCAGCTTGTAACGAACTGAAAATCTTATGGATTCCTGGATGCGGAACGCTGACGGAGATCCATCAGGCTCAGAAATGGGGTGCCGGGATCATCAAAATCTTTCCGGGTGATGCCGTTGGCGGTCCCGGCTTCGTTCAGTCCATCCTCGGTCCCATGCCCTGGGCCAGGCTCATGCCCACCGGAGGAGTCAGTCCGGATTACATCAACCTTAAAGCCTGGTTTGATGCTGGAGTGGTCTGTGTTGGCATGGGGTCTAAACTGTTCACCCCCGACCTGGTAAGTGATACCATGTTGCTCACGCGTAAAATCAAGGAAGTTAGAGAAATCATCGAAGAGATCTTAATCGAATGATTAGTTAGTTGGTCCTTATAAACATTAAACGGCTGATTGTTAATAACTTATAAGTAATTTCCCATTGAATATTGCTCCAAATGGCTTTAAAAAGGAAGTTGCCTCTACCTGTAAAAATTCCTGAACATGGGAATTTCTTAATATTGAACAAATTTAAGATGCCTGGTAGTCAGACTTTTTTCAAGCGAATCTAAAGCCTGTTTATTGAGTCTCATCCCTGTATAATCAATCTTGGATCTAGATGAAAAGATGCCGAAGCCATTATTTAACCCAATTTATGCATTAGAAATTTGAAATAGGGGTGATAAATTCGATCCTTTTTCAAACAACCCCTGTAAAAAAGAGTCGCCGTTTTGTTTGGCGGAGAGCATCAAGGTCGTTTTGCGACCCGATTTGACCAGGTAAGATCCTACTGCAATGCATTGAAATCTCATCATAGAATGAACCGGTTGGTGCTTTGTGTTGAGTACCTCCTTTCTTTTTCTGGTCTCATTGGTCATAGTTGATATTCTTTTAACTATGTGAAAATAAAATCTTTTGATCGATAATTAGTTAGAAAATTTTCGGAAAGTGAATCATTGCCTAACCATGTGATTCTTTCGTATCTTTTTCTCGTAAAAAACCCAACCAAATGAGAAGGAATGACAAACAAAAAGTCCTATGTAGCATCATCCGAACATTGATGCTCGAGGTACCTGGGGAAAAAGGCTTCAACCTGAATCAAGCCACCAAATTGACCGGTTTCGATTACTACAAGTGTCGAGCCAAAGTGTAAGGGGGCCAATACAGATCAACTAGTTATAATCTATCATCAGACAGGCCTGTTTAGCTGAAATACATTTATAATTCTTAACCTATTTTAGACGATTTGTTATAATACATAACCAAATCGCCCTATTTACTTTATTTTCATCTATCCTAATATAATTTTGCCCATCAATTATAACTAGAACGACCCATGTGTGGAATTGTTGGAGCATTTGAACTGAAGGAGTATTCAGGGGAGCTGAGGACCCAGGTGTTGGATATGTCGAAGAAGTTGAGGCATCGGGGGCCAGACTGGAGTGGGATTTGGTGTGGGGATCATGCAATCCTGGCTCATGAGCGTCTATCCATCGTTGATCCGGAATCGGGGCGCCAGCCGCTGTTCAGTGCCGATGGCAAGCTGGTGCTGGCCGTCAATGGCGAGATCTTTAACCATCAGGAGATCCGAGCAAAGATGAATGGCTCGTATCACTTTGCCACCGGGTCGGATTGTGAAGTGATTATTGCCCTCTATCAGCAGAAGGGGAAGAAGATGCTGGAAGACTTGAACGGGATTTATGCTTTTGCGTTGTACGACCTTGAAAACGACTGTTATTTTATTGCCCGGGATTCGATTGGGGTGAATCCTCTTTATATGGGATGGGATCGGCTCGGGCAATTTTTTGTAGCATCGGAGCTGAAAGCTTTGGAGGGGGTTTGTAACCAGATCGAAGAGTTCCTGCCGGGGCATTATCTAGATAGCCGTGAGGGAGTGATCAGGAAGTGGTATCATCGCGACTGGTCAGATTATGAGACTGTTGCGAATAATCAAACAGATATCAACATTCTTCGTAAAGCTCTGGAGGAGGCTGTGCACCGTCAGCTCATGTCGGATGTGCCTTATGGCGTGTTACTTTCCGGTGGCCTTGATTCATCGATAATCTCGGCCATCGCCGCCCGCTATTCACATCGGCGGGTGGAATCGGGTGACAACCAAGAGGCCTGGTGGCCCCGCCTCCACTCCTTTGCTGTTGGGTTGAAAGATTCTCCTGATCTGGAGGCGGCCCGGCGGGTGGCCAACTATCTTGACACCGTGCATCACGAGATCCATTTCACCATTGAGGAGGGCCTTGATGCCATCCGGGATGTTATCTATTTCATTGAAACATATGATGTTACAACTGTCCGGGCCTCTACTCCTATGTACCTGATGGCCAGAGTTATCAAATCGATGGGTATCAAGATGGTATTATCCGGCGAAGGAGCTGATGAGGTGTTTGGAGGCTATCTCTACTTTCACAAAGCGCCTTCGGGGAGGGCTTTCCATGAAGAGACCGTCCGCAAACTCTCGAAGCTTCACCTGTACGACTGTCTGAGGGCTAATAAGTCGCTCTCTGCCTGGGGTGTTGAGGGACGGGTTCCGTTTCTCGACAAAGAGTTTTTGGATGTAGCCATGCGAATTAATCCAGACGATAAGCTGGCCCGTAACGGTCGGATGGAGAAGTGGGTGATCCGGAAAGCTTTTGAAGATTATCTTCCCGAAAGTATAGTTTGGCGCCAGAAAGAGCAATTTTCGGATGGCGTAGGGTACCATTGGATCGATACACTTCGAAAGCTAACATCAGAAAAAATAACTGACGAGCAGATGGCTAGCGCCCGATTCCGATTCCCGGTAAACACCCCGCAAACAAAAGAAGAATACTATTATCGAGTCATCTTCGAGGAGCATTTCCCGTCGGTTTCGGCCGCGTCCTGCGTGCCTTCCGTGCCATCCATCGCCTGCAGTACGCCTGTAGCTTTAGAGTGGGACGAAGCTTTTCGGAACAACCCTGACCCATCAGGCCGCTCAGTAAAAGCAGTCCATAGTCATCCGGTTTCTGAGCTGGAATGATTAAGTTAGCGGCAAATCATTGCACAAAATATCATGATTGCCGGATACATTCAGACTGATCCTGAATTTGGGAACAAGCCCAAAAACTTCCGTCAGATATTCTCCCTGGCGACTGACACCCGTGCCGATCTTCTGGTGCTGCCCGAACTGTTCGCCACCGGGTACACCTTCACCTCTCCCGAAGAAACGGCTCAACTGGCTGAACCGGTCAACGGCCCAACCGCCCGTTTTATGATGGAGCTCTCCAAGCTCACCGGGGCTGTGGTTGTTGGCGGTTTTATCGAACAGGAAGAGGACCGGATGTACAATTCATCTCTGGTGGTGACGGGCGAGACAATCCTGGGATCCTATCGGAAAATCCATCTGTTTAACCGCGAAAAGCTCTGGTTCTCTGGAGGAAATAAAGCCCCAGAGGTTTTTGAAGTGGCTGGCTTTCGGCTGGGTGTGATGATCTGCTTCGATTGGTTTTTCCCCGAGACAGCCCGGACACTGGCCTTAAAAGGTGCCCAGATCATCGCTCACCCCTCCAACCTGGTGATGCCCTACTGCCAACGCTCAATGCCCCTGAGATGCCTCGAAAATCGGGTCTTTGCCATTACGGCGAACCGCATCGGCCGGGAAACCCGGGGTGCTGATGATTTTCTCTTCACCGGAGCCAGCCAGATCACCGGACATAAAGGTGATATTCTCTCCCAAGGACCTGTAGATCAACCTCATATCGCCCTGGTAGAGCTGGATCCTACTGCGGCCGACGACAAGAACCTCAACGATTACAACCATCTGTTTAACGATCGCAACCCCTCGTTCTATTACTAGTTGATTACCATGACCAGAAATATCCTCAAAACCATTCTGTTAACCATAGCCGGACTCCTCTGGCTCGGTGCCCCAACGCTATCAGGCCATTCCGGAAAACCACTTTATCACCTGATCATCGACACCGACGCGGCTGTGGATGATTTACGGGCCGTCACTACCCTACTCTCCTGTAATGATATCCCAACCATCGCTATCCTCGGATCCCACGGAACACTGGAAGCACCCGAAGCCGCACGACGCGTCAGCAGCCCGTTAACAGTTTTTGGACATGAAGGAATCCCGGTGGGAATCGGACGGACCTTAAATAGAGACCTGCCTAACTGGCATGGATTTGCCCGGTCGGTCAAATGGGGTCCGGAAATCACCCGTACGGATCCTCCGATGGCTGAAGCTATCGAACTAATTAACCAGGTAACCCGCAATTATCCTGATAAAATCACCTGGATCGCACTGGGCGCCCTAACCAATATTGCTGATTGGCTGGAGTCCAACCCGTCAAATGCAGAAAAGATCGAACGGATCATTTGGTATAACAGTCCCGATTTAAAGAAAGGCTCTAATTATCGCACTGATCCCGAGGCTTATCAGAGGGTAATCTCCTACAATGTTGATCTTCAGATTGTTTCAAACAATCGGACCCATTTAAAAATGGATGCTGAATATTTACAGACTCTGGCATCAGCCGGATCAGCCTATTCGGACCATTTATTCCATGTTTTTGATCAATTACTTCATTCGGTAAATGAAGTCAAGCCACATCTCGATGTAGATGATGATTTGGCTGTACTGTATTTGACCTGCCCGTTGGTATTTGAGCAGGATACATCCCGCACACCAACGGTTTATGTGCCGGTAAGCGGCATACCAGCAACCTATTTGGCCGAGTTGAATGCATCGGTTCTAGCCTCCAGCATTAATCCCAACAATCAGGTTTTCAGCATTTTTCCGACGGATAAAGAGGTTTATCGTTGGGAAGTGTCGGAATTCTTAGAGAAGACTATTAAGCGTTTTGGACTTACCGAGTGGAGATCGGTTGTGCTGACTAATGAGATTCACGGTCACATTGGCATTTACTCAATCATTGGGGTTAAGATGGGAATTCGGGCGATGGATTGGTTCAATGTTGGGATCAACAACCTGGAGGTTATCAGCTATGCGGGAAGTCTTCCCCCATATAGTTGTTTAAATGATGGCATTCAGATCAGTACGGGGAGCACGATTGGCCAGGGGCTCATCACCATTGCGGATACGATCAGTGCGGTACCCACAGTAGATTTTCGCTTCAATGGCCAAACCTTAAGAATGGTGTTGGACCCGGACATAGCCACGAAGATGAGGGAAGACATTGCCTATGGGGTTGAGCACTACGGATTTTCAGATCGGTATTGGAATTATATTGAGAAATTAGCCTATCAGTATTGGAGGGAGATGGATCGGAACAAGATTTTCAGGTTGAGGGAGGAAATCAGCTTGTAAACAAAGCAACAATTGCTCATTAGGATATTACTTTAACACCACCCCCGTCATTTCGACGACGCAGGAGGAGAAATCCCTTGCCGAAAGCCACCCGTCATTTCGACGACGCAGGAGGAGAAATCCCTACCCCGATGCAACAGATTTCTCCTCGCAAACTCGTCGAAATGACGAATAGTGGCAGAGTTTACGGAAATTTCATACTAAATAGTAATTTTATTAGATTGTTCTCAAGGGTTCGATACTAAAGTAATAAATGAGAAATAGTTATGAATTGGAAAAAGGATCAATGCAAGATTAACCTGATAATTGATGGCATCCTGCTTATATTGTTGACCATGATGGCTGGTCTGGGGTTATTCATCAAGTTTGTTTTGGTTCCCGGATTTAAACGGAATGCCCTCTATGGTAGTGATGTAGAACTGTACTTCTGGGGCTTAGACCGGCATCAATGGGGAGGCATTCATCTCTACATCAGCATAGCTTTCCTAGCTCTGATCCTGCTGCACATCATCCTCCACTGGAAAATGATTGTCTGTATTTTCCGGAAGATTGTCCAGGGTAAATTATCTCGAAAAATCATTGGCACGGGCTTGGGGATTATCGCCATTTTGTTGATCGGAGGTCCATTAATCATTTCTCCTGAGGTCGTTCCAATTCAAGTAGGGAATACCAGCCACTCATCAACCGCCAATTATCGAGATGTAATCATCACCAATACGCATAATCCTGCACCAATCATCGAAGAGACCTCAATTGACAAAACACAACAAAATAGTAATCAGAAATTAAGAAGAGACCACTTCTTTTCCAGCTTGGAGATCGATGGGAATATGACAATCGATGAAGTATGCGCAAAATACTCGATTCCGGTCATGAAACTGACAGAAGAACTGGGAATCCCGGCAACCGTATCTTCCACCAGGATTGGGCGATTAAAGAGAGCTTACAGCTTTGAAATGGAAGATCTTAAAAATGCTGTTGTAAAGATCAAACATCCTTATTCTAAATGAGTCTAAATAGTTGCAAGGTCGCAACTCTTGTTATAATTTTGTAGATTAAGTTTAATCAAATGAAATTAAAACATATAGGCTTATCCGTGAACGACTCGGAAGAGATTGAAAATTTCTATGAAGATATTTTAGGCTTTAGTTTACAGCGAAAATTTCTGATGGCAGCCGATATTACATCAACATTCTTTGGCATAGCAAGGAATATTGATGTTTATTTTATGGAAAAAGACCACATAGGGCTTGAAATTTTCCTGTATCCAGAGAAAGGAAAGAAGGTCTTCCCTCATCAATGTTTGGAGTTCGCTGGCTGCCACGATGCTTATACAAAAGCTCAAGAGAGAAACTACAAAACGGAGGTGAAAATTAATCCCGGCCGGAGTAATACCTTCTTTATTTGGGATAAAAGCG
>JAAYIP010000298.1 GCA_012523435.1 Bacteroidales bacterium
CGACCAGACCTATCTGGATTGGGATCTGAAGAACCAGTATGGTATTCCGATTGCCAGTGGGGCGTACATCATTCACGTCAACGCTCCGGGCATCGGAGAGAAGGTGGTGAAATTCTTTGGGGTCCAACGACCACAGGATTTAAATAGTTTGTAATCAAATAGTTAATGGCTAGTATCTTTTCAAAAATCGTCAGTGGAGAGATTCCCTGTTACAAGATTGCTGAGGATAGCCAACATTTGGCTTTTCTCGATATCAATCCCCTGAATGAGGGTCATACTCTGGTGATTCCGAAGCGGGAGGTGGATTATATTTTCAACCTTTCCGACGAGGATTTGTCTGCCTTGATGATCTTTGCCAGGAAGGTTGCTCTTGCCATTGAAAAGGTTGTTTCCTGCGAAAGAATCGGTGTTGCAGTCATTGGATTGGAGGTGCCGCATGCACACGTACATCTGGTTCCAATCAATGGCATTTATGACATTGATTTTAAAAAGCCCAAGCTGCATTTAAGTGCGGAAGAGTTCAGTAAAATTGCTGAAAGGATCAGGGCAGCCTTTTAGTGGATCCGGTCGGGATTTTTTCGAATAAATTCCTCCCAGCTTTTTGTTCCTGAGGGGGCTGTGGGATTTTGTGACTGGTAGAAATGGCATAAGGCCACGGCAACTGCATCGGTAGCATCGGGTAGAGCGCTGGTATTGTTGTGCTTAAGGACTTGTTGTACCATCATAGCCACCTGTTCTTTGGAGGCGTTGCCGTTTCCTGTTATGGCTTGTTTGACTTTCCGGGGTGCATATTCATGCACGGTAAGGTCTTTAGTGATGGCGGCGGCTAAAGCCACACCTTGAGCGCGGCCAAGCTTAAGCATAGATTGAACATTTTTCCCGTAGAACGGTGCTTCAATGGCCACGGTGGTTGGTTTGTATTCATCTATCAGGCTGGTCACTCTATCAAAGATGGTTCCCAGTCGTCTGAGTGGATCACTTAGTTTTGACAGGCGAAGCACGCCCATCGTTATCAGAGAGGGATTGCCTGCTGTGATGGATATCAGTCCATAACCTAAAATGACGGTGCCGGGGTCGATTCCCAGGATAATTTGATCAGGCTTCATGCTAATGCGCTTTGGCAGGAAGCAGCTGCTGAACCAGAATCCCAGCAACAATCAGAGCCAGGCCGGCAGGAGTGGTCCAATAAATCTGCTCTCCAAGTATCAAATGTATAAAAAGTAAAGCCAGGAAAGGGGAGATATAAACGAGGTTACTGATTCGGGCATTGCTGCCCGGGCTATTCTCCAAGGCTGTAAGCCAGCAGGCAAAGGCAATGGCCATCTCGGTCAGTCCGACATACACTGCTGGAATCAGTGAGATAGTGAATGAAGGTAATGACGAAACCGAGAACAAGAGGATTCCGGTAAAAAGGCTACCAAAGAAGAAGTTAAGGGTTAACTTGATCATCTCTGGGCGCTTATCTTTAACGTTGAGGATCCAGTAGGATGCCCAGACAACCGAACTCACGATGGCCAGAAAAACTCCAAAAGGTTCATTGATACGGGTTTTGAATAGGTTTTGTCCTTGAGAGCTGATGACGATAACTCCTGCGAAACTGATCAAAATGGCTAGCAGTTCAATCCATCTGAGGCGATGTTTAAGGAAAGGTACTGATAGGAGAACCAGCACAACTGGCCAGGTGTAGTTCAATGGCTGAGCAATTTGGGCGGGTAATAGGCTAAAGGCTTTAAGGAGAATAAGATAATAGAGAAATGGATTCAAGAAACCCAACAACATCGAGCGTGGCAGACTTTGGCGGGGGTTTTGGAAGAGTAGGTGGGTTTCTTTCCTGAGCACCACAATAGTCAGAAGGACTATCCAGGCTACGGTTGATGCGATAAATAGCAGTTGAATGAAATCCATCCCTTTGAGCGACAGTTTAAAGGCTGTTCCGGCGGTTGACCAGAGCAGGATGGCACCCAGGGCATAAAGGATGACGGTCTTTTGTTTCATCGGATCAAGGGTGTGTATTGGGGTTTAGTCGATTGCCGGAATCCCGGAGGGTTCTCATTCGGTTGCGCGCATCAACAAAATGGAAGCTATGGGGAAATTCTTTTATTAAGATCTCAAAGTATTCCAGCGCTTTAGCCGGATCCTGGAGCTTATCCTGGAATAAGCATCCAAGTTCATAAATAGCTTTGTGGCCCCAGAATTCATGTCGGTATTCTTCGGCGATGCGGGTTAATACCGGCAGAGCCAGATCCTCCCGGTTATTTTCGAGAAATATCCGGGCTTTTTTATACAGGCAGTCGTCGGTGACTGGGTCATCGGGATATTGGTTAATGAGTGAATCGATGATTACCATCGCCTGGTCGGGCTCGTTTCTGAAGATGAGATAGTCGGCTGCAGCCATCGAGCGGAGGATGCTTTTAAGAGAATCAGTTTCAGAAAGGTTATCTCGGATCAGAACCGCTAGCTCCATAGCATCGTTGGCTATTGGTCTGGAGGTGCTGCCTTTGAGGATGTCGAGTTGGGTGAGTGCCCATGAGTAGTTCCCTGTAAACCAAGCGATTTGGGCTTTACGGAGTTTAGCTTCTGATCCGGTGGGGTTATCCGGATTTTCCATATCAACCATAGAAAACACAAAAGTGGCTTCCCAGGGGTCGCCGGAGGCCAGTAATAGGTCTCCTTTTTCCATCAGGAATCGGCTTCTGATGGGTGGTGGGGTGTTTTTATTTTCAAGGGCTTTATCGAGGGTTTTGAGGGCATGATCGAAATCTGAAAGATTGTAGGCTAGGATTTTCGCTGTTTCCGGAATCAGGTTTTGGAGGAGATTGAATTCATTGGCAAACTCTTCAGCCACGTTTTTCATGCTATCAACGAGGTTTTTCCAATCGTCGGGTTTTGTATCGGTGGTTTTTCCGAGTTTAAGCGAGGTGGTTAGCAGCATTTCAACCCTGGCTGTTTGATAAATGCGAGGGGAGGGAATGTTTCGGTTGGTTGGTCCGGTCTCCGGTTGAGGGATACCTTTCTTTACCAGATAGTGGTATCCTTCGAGGGCAGATTCTAAGTCGCCACCTTCAGCAGCAGTTCTGGCCAGTGATAGAATCCTGGAATCATATTTTCCCCCTCGTCGGTCGATGGCGATTGATTGTAGCATGGCTTCTCCATAGGCTTTTTCGGCTTCAAGAACCCACACGAGGATTTCATAATATACTTGAATGCCAGGTAGTTCCTGAATTGATGTGATGGTTTTATCCTTGACAATTTGTAGTAGGTTGCCATCGATATCGCGGGTCAGGGCGTTATCGATATACGCGAGTACGGTAGGAAGAAACTGGGGTTGGTTTAGCAGGAGAGCGAAATACTCCTCGAGCATTTCGGGGTATCGTCGTTGGGCGAAATAGACTCCGGCGAGCTCCATTCGGAACTCATCCGGATCAGGGATCATTTTCCGGCCCAGGGCATAGATAGCTTCAGCCTGCTCATATTTACCATAAGTCAGGTAGCTGTTAGCCAGGTTGATGATTCCCCGGGAGGTTGTTGGGAAGTGTTTAAATGGCTCTCCGTAGGCTTCTTCCGACCGTCGGAGGTTGCCTGATTGTTCAAACACAAAGCCCAGCAGCACGTTCAGGGTTTGATCTTTTGTTTGGCGGATGGCTTTGCGCAGGGTGGTGACGGCCGTGTCATAATCTTTCAGTGCGATCAGACTGCGAACGTAATAATCGAGGAAGGTTCGGACTTGGCTTTCCTCGTACAGTTGTTGAAAGATTGGGGCAGCCTTTTCATATTCACCAGCCTGGAAATAGTCGAACGAGAGTCTTGATCGGTTAACCTGAGCTAGGAGGACGACCGGTATGAGGATTAGGATCAGGCTGAAGAGGATTCTCTTCATAGGCTGATCCGGTCGAAACCGGTATAAGGATGAAGGATTTCCGGGATCATGATTTCGTTGCCTTTCTGGTTATTTTCGAGGATGGCGGCCACGATACGGGGCAGTGCGAGGGCGCTTCCGTTGAGTGTATGGGCGAGAGTAGTACGCTTGTCGCCTTTTTCTTTAAACCTGAGTTTGAGCCGGTTAGCCTGAAAGGATTCGAAATTGGAGACTGAGGAGACTTCCAGCCAGCGACCCTGGCCGGCAGCCCAGACTTCAAAGTCGTAGGTCATGGCTGAGGTGAAGCTCATATCGCCACCGCAAAGACGGATGATTCGGTAGGGCAGGTTCAGCAGGGAGACGAGGGATTCGACATAGTTAACCATTTCGTCCAGTCCCTGATAGGAGTTTTGGGGGTGTCTTACCTGGACAATTTCCACTTTATCGAACTGATGCAGGCGATTGAGTCCGCGCACGTGGCTTCCCCAGGAGCCGGCTTCACGGCGGAAGCAGGGTGTATAGGCGATATAGCGAAGGGGCAGATCGGCTGCTTCAAGGATTTCATCGCGGAAAATATTGGTTACCGGGACTTCTGCAGTTGGGATTAAGTAGAGTCCGTCAGCTTCAGCATGATACATTTGACCCTCTTTATCGGGTAGTTGGCCAGTGCCGTAGGCGGAATCCTGGTTAACCAGTATTGGGGGTTGGACTTCGGTATATCCGGCTTTGATACCCTGATCGAGGAAGAAGTTGATCAGGGCTCTTTGAAGCCTGGCAGCCTCTTTTTTATAGACAGGGAAGCCGGCACCGGTCAGTTTGTTTCCGAGCTCAAAATCGATCAGTTTTGAGGATTGCAGGAGATCCCAGTGAGCCTTTCGCTCGGGATCGGCCGTGGGGATTATTCCGCCTGAGCGGATCAATAGGTTGTCATCTGCTGTTTTACCTGCGGGGACCAGTTCGTGAGGCAGGTTAGGGAGCTGAACCAGGAGTTCCTGAATTTGGTTTTCGGTTTGGGTAAGCTGTTCCTTAAGTATCCTCCCCTGCTCTTTAAATTCGGCTGTTTTTTCTTTGGCAGCTTCAGCTTCAGAAGTTTTCCCTTCACGGTAGAATTGTCCGATCTGTTTAGATAAGCTGTTGAGTTCAGCCAACTGGTTATCCATTCGTGATTGGATGCTTCTGCGAAGATCATCGAGCTGTAGTATTTCATTCAGAATAGAGGTAGCCTCGAAATTCTTGATTCTCAGTCGCTCAGCGACGAGATCGGTTTGTTCCTGGATAAGTTTAATGGTCAGCATGTTATGATTATAACTGAAGGTATATGGTTAGGGGTTAAAAATAAGAAATCTCCTGAACTATGCCGTTAGCGGGATAATTCAGGAGATTCCTGTTCGGAGCCAAGGGCTCCTATTCGTTTGATTCCGGAAGGACCGAAACAAATGAGCGGTCGTTCTTTTTGCGGGCAAAGGTGACTGTTCCATCCACCAGTGCAAATAGGGTGTGGTCTTTGCCAATCCCTACGTTTTTGCCGGGATGGTGACGGGTGCCGCGCTGGCGAACGAGGATGTTGCCGGCTTTTGCTACCTGTCCACCGAATATCTTAACTCCAAGTCTTTTACTTTCTGATTCCCGACCGTTACGGGAACTACCCATACCTTTCTTGTGTGCCATTGCTTGAAATTTTTTCTATCCGAGAATAATATCCTGAATCTGAATCTGTGTCAGGTACTGACGATGACCGTTCAGTTTTTGATAGCCTTTTCTTCTTTTTTTCTTGAAGACCAGAACTTTATATCCTTTAAGGTGGCTGAGTACTTTAGCCGATACTTTGGCTCCCTCTACCACCGGATTTCCAACTTTCACGGTTCCTTCATCATCCACTAGCAGGACCTGGTCCAGCTCGAAATCGGTTCCTTCTTCAGTTTCCAGGCGGTGAACATAAACCTTCTGGTCCTTCTCAACGCGAAACTGCTGACCGGCGATATCTACGATTGCGTACATGACTTAATTCTTATTACTCAAGATCATTTGGGTCTGCAAAGGTAAAAACATATTCTTATTAAACAAAGCCCCCCTGTGTATAATTAATTGATAATTTTACCCGAAAACCGGATTTATGGCAACCAAAGTCAAGTTACGGGTTATTGGCCTAACATACAGTCAGACACAGACTGGTAGCTACGCCCTTGTCCTGGCTGAGGAGAATGGCCGAAGGAGGATTCCGATCATGATTGGTGCTTTCGAAGCGCAGGCAATAGCCCTTCATTTGGAGGATCTGCAGCCTCCCCGGCCACTGACACATGATCTGTTCAGAAGGTTTTCTATGGCGTTTGGAATTGAGCTCAAAGAGGTGTTTATCAATAAGTTGAGTGAGGGAATTTTCTATTCCGAGTTGTTGTTCGACCGAGAGGGTGAGATGGCTCGTATTGACTCCCGGACTTCTGACGCGGTAGCTCTTGCCCTCCGTTATAAATGCCCTATTTACACTACGCCTGAAATCCTGGAGCAGGCTGGGATTATCCTGGAGGACAAGGCCGATATGCTCGATCCGGAAGTGGAGACTGATACGGCAGCTGAACCTTCCGGATTGAGTTCCAAATCAGCAGAAGAGCTTAACATGCTGCTGGAGGAGGCGGTCGCCAATGAAGACTACGAAACAGCCTCCGAGATCCGGGATGAACTAAAAAGAAGGCACAAAAAAGCTTAATCTGTTTTGCATGAAAAAAATCTGGTATGTCCTGCTCGCATTTGCTGCAGTGATTTTTTTAGGAGCTTTCATTGCGAAAGCCCAGCAAAGTTTTGATAATTCCCTGGGGCAGGACTCATCCGTTGTCGAGCAGACTATCACGGATACCTCTGTACCCCAAGAATCTGTCAATAGTAATCTCCTGAAAAGAGAGGTGAAGGAGTTTACTCAGATCAAACCGCTCAATCTGCTTAGAGGATTCTTCGGATTAGCTGTGTTGATTTTCATTGCCTGGCTTTTTAGTGCGAACCGCAAGGCGGTATCCTGGCGATTGGTGGGTATCGGGTTGGGCTTGCAGCTCGTACTGGCTATCGGGGTACTGATGGTCAGGCCGGTTCAGTTCTTTTTCGAGTTTGTCGGCAAGATTTTTGTCAAAGTGCTTGATTTTTCGAAAGTTGGGGCCGAATTCCTGTTTGGGCCACTGGTTGATACAGAGTCATTTGGTGCCATCTTTGCCTTTCAGATTCTCC
>JAAYIP010000299.1 GCA_012523435.1 Bacteroidales bacterium
ATTATATAGCGCCAATCTACGGGTTAGCTTTTCAATACCAGGTAAAGTATTATACCCAGATTATGGAGGCCGCAGGTAGATCTGTCAATTGGCAGCAATACCAAAGTATCATTGACGTCGGCTGCGGGACGGGGGCATTATGTCAGGTACTGGCTAAGCAAGGCCTGACAGTCACCGGAGTTGATGCCGCCGACAAAATGATACAGATCTCCACCCGCAACCTCAAGGGGCAAGGAGTAACCTTGCTTAGCGCCGACGCCTTAAACGGACTCCCCTTTGCAGATAAGAGCTTTGACTTGGCTATATCCTCCTATGTGATTCACGGATTGCCGCAAGCCGATCGGCACATTTTTTATCGAGAATTGGGTAGGGTTGCGCGGCATAAAGTAATTTTCCATGATTACAATGCCAATCGCTCATGGCTGACCGATGCAGTCGAATGGTTGGAGGGAGCCAACTACTTCAATTTTATAAAGCAGGCGCCAAAAGAAATACAGAACCATTTCCCCGTGGTACGCCTGATACCAGTTACTGATGGAGCTATCTGGTATGTGTGTTCTCCTTGAAGCGATGGTTTACCAAATCACCAATATCACTATCCGTTTGTCATAATGTTTTCTCTTTATTCGCTGTGAAAAAGTCTGCCGAGCGTGTCATTACCGCGGAAGCAACTTCTTCTCAAGTGTCATTGCTAGTCCCCGTAGGGGCGTGGCAATCTCCTACTCCAACCACATTTCCATTCGCCATGGCCTGATATTACCGATAATGAAAGTCCCCCGCTAAAACCATGATTTTAGCGGGGGTTTGTGACGGTCTACAGTCCTTTAAATCAAGAAACTATGCATTCTAAGGTTCAGATTCCGTATTCAACAAAAAGAACATCCAACTTGTCGGCTATTCGGGCTAATTATTATTGACTATTTATCTTCTTTGCGCGATCTGGTCATTAACAGTAGGCCACTGCCTGCTGCTAAAGAACCAATGATCAATGCCAGTGCACTTCCACCAGTTCTCGGAAGTTCGGGACCCGCAGCTGAAGCTTCAGGCTGAACCTCAATTTCCTGTTCTGGCTCTACTGCAACAGGTTCGGGCAGGATCTGCAGTTCTTGTTCTGGTCCGGGTGATACTGCCGTAGGTTCAGGTTCAATGATGACAGTGTTTTCATTGGATCCTCCGCTGCTGCCAGAAGATCCTCCCCCGGTTGAGCCGCCACCGGAAGAATTTGAGTCGCCTGGATCATTGGGTTCGTCTGATTCATCTGGATCCTCAGAATCACCATCACTAGGTTCTTGAGGATCACCGGGATCGTTTGGATCATCAGTGTCACCACCACCAGAGGTAGGTGTATTGAATTATAGGGGCGTTATAAATGGCAGGTATTCCCCTTGATAAAGCTCAATAGCCTGGAACAGCATTTCTTCGCCTTGCTCGGGTTCGGACTGTTTTTAGCCGGCAGCTTGCTGAACCTTGCTTTCGAACTCTTCCACATCCAGCCAATAATCAACATCGTTATTCCAGTGATAGCATCCCTGAGAAAAGAAAATATATTCCTTGTTATCAGCAGGATTTTTGCCCAGGGATTTGCGCAGGCGAAATATAAGAGCACGAATAGCTCCGCGCGGGTCAGAGTAATCCTGATCGGGCCAGAGATTCTCTAAGGCTAATTCCGGTACTATCCCGACTTGTCGGTTGGTTATAATATATTTGAATAATTCCCACACCCGATAAGAACTGTCCTGAGACAAAACCTGCCCTGAACGTTTGACTTCAAACTTACCCAGTGTTGTAATTACCAAGCCATCATCAGTTTTTTTGTTATCCATGAGTGTTCCTCCGCGCATTACTATAAATACTCTGGATTGTTATTATTCTTTTCCTGTTTCATTGTAATATATAAGGCAACATATAAGGTGATTTTTTGACTTATTTCCCCTGTTATTGCTTCAAGAAAAAAGGGGAGCAATGCCCCCCTTCTGGTTAGGCATCATCAGTTGGATAAGGATGCTGGATCTGGAGCACGATTTCATTATCGGCTGCTGAGAGGGTCACGGTGTCCTCCGGTGCGATCTCGCCGCTTATGATCCGGCGCGACAACA
>JAAYIP010000046.1 GCA_012523435.1 Bacteroidales bacterium
AGAAACTACCTTTTGGCAGCCCGTGGAGTCTTGGGGGCCACCTTCATTTTTACACTAATTGTGGTGATTATCCGTTTTACCTGAACCAAGTCCAGCTTAACACTCTAACTCCCTATTCCAGGATGAAATTCTTTCTCATTGCCGGAGAGCCATCGGGGGATCAGCACGCAGCTGCCCTGATCACGGCCATCCGGAAAATTGATCCGGAGGCGCAATTTGCGTTTTTTGGGGGTGAGCAGATGGAGGCGGCGGCTGAGGTGAAAGCAGTGGTGCCGTTATCCGACTTGGCCTTTATGGGTTTTTCGCAGCTGGTGACAAAAGCTTCCAGAATTCGGGAGAACTTCCGGCGCTGCCATGAGGCGATTCTCTCTTTCGAGCCTGACGTGCTGGTGCCGGTCGATTATGGCGGATTCAACCTGCGGATGATCCGATGGGCTAAACGCCAAGACTTGCGCGTGGTTTACTATATCCCTCCAAAAACCTGGGCATGGATGCCGGGAAGAACCGGGCGGCTGGCCAGGTACACCAATCGGGTGTTGGTAACCCTGCCTTTTGAAGAGCCATTTTTCAGGCAGCGGGGAGTGCATGCTGTTTATGTGGGAAATCCCGTTGCCGAGCAACTGGAGCCTGCACGGACTCTCAACAAAGAGCTTCTCAGGGAAAACCTGGGCCTCGATGAGGCAAAAGTGATAGCCCTCCTGCCTGGCAGTCGCCATCAGGAGCTGTTGGATATGCTTCCTGTCATGGCTGGTATTATAGATTATTTTCCCGATTATCAGTTTGTTATAGCGGCTCATGATCGCTTTACGGACGATCAAATCAGGGAATTTGCCGGAAAGTCTAATCTGCTGATTATTCGGGGTAAAACTCATGAATTATTGGCCATCGCTGATGCTGCCCTGGTCACTTCCGGTACAGCTACGCTGGAGACCGCCCTTTTAGGTACACCCCAGATCGTGTGCTATCGCACTGCGCCCACTTCCTATCTGATTGCCAGGATGTTGATTCAAGTTAGGCACATCTCTCTGGTGAACCTGATCCTGGAGGAGGCTTGTGTGCCCGAACTGATTCAAGGAGATTTGACGGATAAAAAATTAAGGCAGGAGCTCTTAAGGATTCTTGAAGATCAGGATTACCGAAACAGGATGCTCCTCGGGTACGATCGACTTAAAGGGATCCTTGGACGAGCCAGCTCCTCAGAAACAGCTGCACGCTGGGTGGTCGATACCGCAAAAGGACTGTATTAGACCCGTTTTTTTTCCTAAATTTGCATCTTGCTTAAAAATAGCTGACGTATGTTAACATTATTTAAGCGGGAGATCAGCAGTTTCTTCAGTTCCCTGACCGGGTACATTGTCATTGTGGTCTTTTTGCTACTGAATGGTCTGTTTCTCTGGATCTTCCCTGGTGAGTTTAATATTCTCGACAGCGGCTACTCAACGCTGGATCCACTTTTCATCATTGCCCCGTGGGTCTTCCTGTTTTTAGTTCCGGCTGTCACAATGCGCCTTTTTTCGGAGGAGAAAAAGACTGGTACACTCGAGCTCCTGATGAGTAGGCCGTTGACCGACCTTCAGGTGATTTTGGCAAAGTATCTTGCTGGAGTGGTTCTGGTGGTGTTGGCGCTGATTCCTACTCTGGTGTATTACTTCTCGGTGATGATTCTGGGAAATCCGCCTGCCAATTTGGATATCGGCGCTTTCTGGGGGTCTTTCATCGGCCTGATTTTCTTGGCTGGCGTGTATGTTTCTGTGGGCTTACTATTTAGTGCTCTAAGTGATAATCAGATTGTTTCGTTTATTCTCGGGGTAGCCGGATGCTTCGTCCTTTTCTTGGGGTTCGATTACTTCTCTAAACTTGGGTTTCAGGGCGGCCTCGAAAACTTTATCGCCGGCTTTGGTATCTCCTTTCATTACAACTCCATCGCCCGAGGAGTGGTTGATACGAGAGATATCCTCTATTTTGTTTCTGTCATTGCCGTTATGATTCTGCTAACCAAAATAGTCTTAGAGAGCCGTAAATGGTAGGAGGTGTATTAATGGATAAAAAGAAGAAAGTAAAACGACAAAATATAACAGAACTGATCCTCCTGTTGGTTCTGGTAGCCCTGGTTAACCTGGTAGGCTCTTTCCTTTTCCATCGTTTCGATTTGACACGTGAAAAGCGTTATACTATTTCGGATGGGACCAAAAGTACCCTCCGCGAACTGAATGATGTGGTTTATATCAAGGTTTATCTCGACGGGCCTATGCCTGCTGGCTTTCGGCGACTGAAGAAAGCTGTGAAAGAGACTCTCGATGAGTTTAGAGCCTATTCCAAATCCAATATCGAGTACGTATTTATCAATCCGTCAGAAAGCCCAGATCCGAAAACCCGGCGGGAAATCTATGACCAGCTTGCTCAGGATGGGCTGAAATTTTTTAATGTGCAGTCGGCAGATCGAACGGGTGCCACCATCACACAGGTGGTCTTCCCCGCCGCAATTCTGTCGTATCGCCAGCATGGACAAGATTACGAGCGGGTTGTCAATTTCTTCTCCGGGTCGATCTCCAATGTCTTCAACGATGCTTCTATCAATAAGGCAATCGAAATGCTTGAGTATGAATTTATTACAGGCATCAGGACAGTTTCAAGAGAGAATACTCCCAAGGTAGCGATCATCGAAGGACACGGCGAGCTCGATCAATATCGGATCAACAGTCTTGCGCTGGCTTTGGGGAGTTTTTACACAGTTGAGCGGGTTGCGATTGACGAAAAGTTGGCGGCGCTGGATTCCTACCAAGCGATCATCATTGCTGACCCAACGGAGAAATTTTCGGAAAAAGACAAGTTCATCATCGACCAGTATGTGATGAGGGGAGGAAAGGTTCTCTGGATGGTTGATGCGGTTAAAGTTGATATGAATCAAATTGCCTATGAGAAAGAGACCATGGGTGAGATTAACAGCATCATCAACATTGGGGACATGCTTTATTCCTATGGGGTGAGGATTAATTCGAGCCTGGTTCAGGATTATCAATGTGCGATTATTCCTGTCAATGTTGCTCCAATAGAATCGGAGAAGCCTGATTTTCAACCTGCGCCATTTGTCTTTTTTCCTCTCGTTAATGGGGTGAACAATCACCCGATCAGCCGCAATATCAATCCGGTTAAGTTGGAATTCGCTAGTCCGATCGATACCGTGGGCGAGGATTCACGGGTTCAGAAGACCATCCTGCTTGCTACGTCCGATCATTCAAGGGTTGTAAGGCCGCCGATCATTGTGAATACCAGCATCTTTGCAGAGAAGCCCGATCCTGCGCGCTTCCCCTTGAGAGGGATGCCGGTTGCCGTACTCCTGGAAGGAGAATTTACCAGCCACTACAGGAATCGCCTTCCACCCACGATGATGAATAATGAAGCTTTCCGGGTTTATGAGGAGAGTGGTACACCTACGCGGATGATTGTAATATCGGATGGGGATGTGGCAAGAAATTTTGTGCAAGTACGTGATGAACAATACTTTGTTTCTCCCCTCGGATATGATAATTATACCCGAACAACCTTCGGTAATAAAGATTTTCTGCTAAACTGTGTTAATTATCTTCTTGATGATGAGGGCTATATGGATGTTCGTTCGCGCGAGGTGAAGGTGAGGTTGCTAGATGAAGCTCGCATCCTCTCGCAGCGCAGCTTCTGGAAAATGTTCAACCTGCTGCTGCCTGTGGTGCTCGTGTTGTTGTTTGGAATAGCCTATATTGTGATCCGCAAACGTAAATACACCCGATGAAAATGAAAAGAAATCAGATCATACTAATCTTGGTGATTATTCTGGGGATTCTGGCGATCTGGCTGGTATCTAGGAACACTCACCATACAATCAAGCGGGAACTGCGAGATTTTGCGGTGGAGGATACTGCTTCGGTGACTCGCATTTTTATGGTCCGAAAAGATAATGAGAGCGTTACCCTTACCCGTGAGAACGGAGGCTGGATGGTCAACGGGACTTATAAAGCACGGAATGATGCGATGGATATCCTGCTGAAAACGCTTTATCGTATTCGTGTTAAGTCGCCGGTTTCAAAAGCCATGATGAATAATGCCGTCAATATGCTGGCCACCCGTAATACCAAAGTGGAAGTGTACCGAGGTAAGAAATTAATCAAAACACTCTATGTCGGCGGCCCAACCCAAGATCAGATGGGTACCTTTATGATGCTAGAAGGGTCATCCGTGCCATTCGTGGTTCATGTTCCTGGCTTTACCGGATATCTTAGTACCCGGTTTTTTGTGGAAGAAGATGCTTGGAAATCAACGGATTTATTCAACTATGATTTTGATGATATCGTTTCGGTGACGGTCAATAATTTTGATATACCCGAGGAGTCGTTTCGAGTTGAAAATCAGGGTAATAATCAGTTTCAGGTGGTCTCTTTAGCTGGCCGTGAAGAACCTGGACAGCCGGATACAGTTCGGATGAAGTTTTATTTAAACCAGTTCGAGAAGGTTGGTTATGAATTTCATGCGGATAATTTTCCGAATATTAATAAGGACTCGCTCTTAGCTGCTCAGCCGTATCGCCAGCTTACCCTCGTTGATCGGGATGGGAAGGGGACAACGGTAACCGCCTATAAGCGTTACGCTAATGGGAAAACCGATTCAGAAGGTGAACCGCTGATTTGGGACGATGAACGACTATGGGCTTTGATTGATGAAAAGGAGTGGGTCGTGATCCAATTCTACGTATTTGAAGACCTTTTCCGGAACTATTCGGATTTTTTCCCTTCCGTTCCAGTCAAATAAATGTTAGTAAATTGAAGGATAAAATCGTTTCATCCCTCATTTTTTCTTAATTTTAGTGTGTTAATAGAAACCCAGATATGAAATTCATAATCTCAAGTACCGACCTGTTATCCGATCTCCAGGCAATTGCTCGCGTGATCAATACCAAAAACACCATGCCAATCCTCGATAACTTTTTGTTCAAGATCGAGGGTACCAATCTGACCGTTACCGGTTCCGACACAGAGACTACCATTATAGCCTCTCTTGAATTGGAATCGGTTGAAGGTGAGGGTATTATTGCAATTCCGGCGCGCTTGCTTGTCGATACACTGAAAGAGTTTCCAGAACAACCCCTGACGTTCGACATCAACCTTGATTCGCTCGGAATTGACATTCTTACTGATACAGGAAAGTTCAGCATTGTTGGTAAGCCCGGAATTGACTATCCCCAGCCAAAACCCCTGGAAGCAGCATTGATCACCGAGGTTACTCTTCCCGCCGATTCGCTCAACAAGGGTATCAGTAGAACTCTTTTCGCTACAGCGGATGATGAACTGAGGCCGGTCATGAACGGAATACTCCTGGAGCTCCGGCCTGATCATAGCACTTTTGTCTCTTCTGATGCACACAAGCTGGTGCGGTATCGCCGTACCGATGTTGTATCGGAAAAGGAAGCCTCCTTTATCCTGCCCAAGAAACCGGCTAACCTGCTGAAGAGTCTGTTACCCAGAGAAGAGGGACAGGTTAACTTACAGTTTGATGTGAAAAACGCCATCTTTACGCTGACTCGCCATAAGCTGATTTGTAGGCTTATCGAGGGAAATTACCCAGCATACGAGGCCGTAATCCCTAAAGGCAATCCCAACAAGGTGTTTGCCGACCGGATTGCGTTTCTTAATACCCTGAGGCGAGTGTCAGTTTTTTCTAACCAAGCCTCGAATTTGGTTAAGCTACAGATAAATTCTAACCAGTTGACGGTCTCGGCCCAGGATATCGATTACTCCATATCTGCTGTCGAAAAGCTTGGATGCCAATATAATGGTGATACGATGGAAATTGGCTTTAAATCCCTTTTCCTGATCGATATTCTTAACAACATCCCCGGTGATGAGATCATTTTAGCTCTGGCTGATCCCACTCGAGCCGGTATTCTCCTGCCTCGTGAGGAAGAGTCGGAGGAGGAAAACCTGCTGATGTTGCTAATGCCTATGATGATCAATACTTAATTGATACAGCCCCGCTGCAGCGGGGCTCTTTATTTCTGCCAATGAGAAAGAAACGGATCTTTGATGATGGACAGATAACAATCCCTTTTATGAAATTAACCCTCGATAGGCCGATTGTCTTTTTTGATGTGGAAACGACCGGTCTGAATATCGGAACAGATCGTATTATCGAAATCGCCATGCTGAAGGTGATGCCCGATGGACAAACACGACAACTAATCCATCGGATTAATCCCGGTCGACCAATCCCGGATGAAGCCTATCAAATCCATGGTATCAGCAACGAAGATGTTGCCGATAAACCAACTTTTTCCCAATTAGCCGGCGAGATTGCAACCTTTATCCGTGATTGTGACTTGGGTGGCTATAATTCGGATAAGTTCGATATTCCCGTGCTGGCTGAGGAGTTTGCACGGGCTAACTACGATATTGACCTTAAACGCACCCGATTTGTGGATGTTCAGGCCATATTCTTCAAAAAAGAGCCTCGAAACCTATCAGCTGCCTATAGGTTCTATTGTGGACGAAATCTGGAAAATGCCCATTCAGCTATGGCTGATGTCCAGGCTACCTGGGAGGTTTTGCAAGCACAGCTCGATCGATATGACGACCTGGTTCCCAAGGTTGAAAGCCTTAGCGAAATGAGTCAGGCTTCAAAATTTGTGGATTTTGCTGGAAGAATCATTTTTGACGATGCAGGGGAGGAGCTCTTCAATTTTGGCCGACATAAAGGCAAGAAAGTTTTGGATGTCTTCCGTAAGGAGCCACAATATTATGATTGGATGATGCAGGGCGATTTCCCCGAATATACAAAACGAGTGATCTCGCGCATCTATTTGCAGTTGAGAAATACTTGATCCTATGAAAATCATCGCTATTGGTCGAAATTATGTTGACCATGCACGGGAGCTGAATAATCCGGTTCCTGTTGAACCGGTTGTCTTTTTAAAACCCGAAACCGCCCTGGTGAAGGGGAATAAACCTTTTTTTCTGCCAGATTTCTCGTCTGAGATCCACTACGAGGCGGAAATCGTTTTGAAAATTGGAAAGGTTGGAAAGAATATCGCCGAAGAGTTTGCCTATCGTTATTATGATGAACTGACTGTGGGGATTGACTTTACCGCACGAGATATCCAGCGGCAAGCAAAAGAGAAGGGGTTGCCCTGGGAAAAGGCAAAAGCCTTTGACCACTCTGCACCGGTAGGCCGTTTTATCCCCATTTCTTCTCTACAAGATCCAAAATCATTCAGTTTTGGTCTTGATATCAATAATATACGGGTTCAGTCTGGCCGCACCGACGACATGATTTTCTCTTTCGATCAGCTGGTCTCCTACGTTTCGCGCTTTTTCACGCTTCAGATGGGTGATCTAATCTTCACCGGTACCCCGGCCGGAGTGGGGCAGGTTCATCGGAATGACAGATTGGTGGCGGATATTGAGGGAACGGTTCTGCTTGATTTCGTGGTGAAATAAGAGGCTAACTCTCATCCAGCGTTTTCAGAATCAGTCCAATCATCTCTTCGATTTCTTCATCCGAAATAATCAGGGGTGGGGCAATACGGATGCTATCCTGACAGAACAGGAAATAGTCGAACAATAAACCATTTTTTAGACTCTGAGCGAAAAAGCGATTGACCCGCTCTGGGGTGTCTAGTTGAGCGGCGATCAGCAAACCACGACCTCTTATTTGTCGTATGTATTTGTGAACCAGTAGTTTTTGGATTTTCTGACCCTTTATAGCGGCAGCCTTTGGGAGGTCTGATTCTAGGATTAGGTTGAGCGAGGCTAGTCCGGCAGCACAGGATACTGGATGTCCTCCAAAAGTGCTGACATGGCCAAGAACTGGATTAGTCGTTAGTTTAAGCATCACCTCTCTTGATGCAACAAAGGCTCCCGCAGGCATTCCTCCACCCAGAGCTTTAGCCAGGAGAAGAATATCGGGGACGACCTGTTCATATTCAAAAGCGAATAGTGTTCCAGTTCTTCCAAATCCAGTTTGGATCTCATCAAAAATGAGGAGGGAGCCGGTTTTGTCACACTGTTTTCGGATGGCTGCCAGGTATCCGGGTTCGGGAACGAGGATTCCCGCTTCGGCCTGGATAGGTTCGATAATCACTGCAGCGGTATGCTCAGTTATCTGATCGAGTTGGCCGAAGTTGTTGAAATTCAATATTTTAATCGATGGAAGGAGCGGTCGAAAGGCATTTTTATAGGTTTCCGATCCCATGACGCTCAGGGCACCATGGGTGCTACCATGGTAGGCATTGGAGAAACAGATGATTTCATGGCGACCGGTCTCTCTTTTGGCGAGTTTGAGGGCACCCTCCACCGCTTCAGCGCCTGAATTGACGAAAAAGACCATATCCAAACTATCCGGGAGTGATTCTGCCAGTTTTTTGGCAAGCAGAATCTGCGGAGCCTGAATCAGTTCACCGTACACCATTGTATGAAGGTATCGGTCCACCTGTTCGTGGATTGCCTCAAGAACTTTAGGGTTTGAGTGGCCAATATTGTTGACAGAGAATCCGCTGATCAGATCGTAATATCGCTTGCCATCGGGGTCATACAAGAAACAGCCTTCAGCCCTGGTTATTTCCAGTCCCAGCGGGTAAGGGGAAGTTTGACCAATATGTCGCAGAAAGATATCCTTTCGGTTCATGAGGAGGGTGTTGTGGCCTTAATCTGATAGTGGGTTTAGGCGTTCGAGTAACTGTTGGCGGTAAACTCTACCTATCGGAATTTCGGATAAGTTGTTACCTATTTTCACTTTGATTGAGTTTGCTTCAACGGATTCTATCTTGTTGATATTGGCTACATAGGAGCGGTGGGTTCGGATGAACATTCCTTCGGGAAGCCTTTCCATCAGGGCTTTCATGGTGAAATGGACCGGGTGTTTGCCTGATTCTGTAAACAGTACGACATAGTTTTCCATGGCTTCGATATAGGAGATTTCGGACAGGGAGATACGAACGAGCGAATCACCTTTTCGGATGAAACTAAAAGAGGCTTCTTGGCTGATGTTCTGTTCTTTACGCCAACGATTATATACTTTTGATATGGCTTTATAGAAGCGGCTGAAAATGATTGGTTTGAGTAAGTAGTCGCTAACATCATATTCAAAAGCTTGTATCGCATATTTCTCCAATCCGGAGAGAATGATCACCGCTGGCTTGGATTTCAGGGTCTGCAGGTATTCCAGGCCGTTTATATCCGGAAGTTCGATATCCAGCAGGACCAGATCGGCCTGATTGCTGGATTCTTCATCATTGATAGCTTCGAGAGCGCTGGAGTAGGAACCGATCAGTTCGAGCATTTTCGTTTTTCTGATGTAGGTTTCAATCAGCCTTCTTGAATCATCGAAATCTTCGATGACGATACATTTCATAGGTTTTATGAGCATGATTCCTTTCTTTCCCGATCAAAATTATACCTTTTTTCTATTTGATCTGCCTGTTTGATGTTCTGTCTTAGCCAATCGAGCAGCAGTTGGTTTAGTTCTTGGGGGGCCAGTCGCCACGGAATGTTGGATTGTCTCAGTTGGCGAGTGAGCTCAAAAAGGGTGATGGCAGCGGAAACGGAAATGTTATAACTCTCTGTAAATCCATACATTGGAATTCGTAGAAATTCATCTGCCTGGTTAATTGCCTGAGGGGAGAGGCCTGTAAGTTCGGTACCGAAGAGTAAGGCTGATTTTCCACGAGTCAGATCATAGTTTGTAAGGGAGACATCGCCTTGGTGTGGTGTTGTTGCCACGATTCGGTAGCCTCTTTTTTTAAGTTTTTGGATGGCTTCGTTGATCCCTTGATCAGGTGAGTTATATCGGTGCAGGGTAAGCCATTGGGCGGCTCCGAGTTCGACATCAGGGTTTAGGGTATACGGGTTTTGGTCTTCGACGATATGAACATCCTGTATCCCAAGGCAATCGCAGGTTCGAAGTACTGCGCTGGCGTTCTGAGGTTGGTAAATGTTTTCAAGAAGGAGGGTAAGGTATCGAGTCCTTATGGCAGCGACCTGGTTAAAAAGCTCGAATCGTCTTGGTGTAACAAATTGAGAGAGGTGTTTGATGAGTGCTTCCATAAAAAAAAAGGGAGTGCACGGCACTCCCCAACAATGCTTAAGTTACGTTATTTCACCTTACTGGTCAGTTCAGTTCCGGCTTTGAATTTAACTACTTTTTTGGCAGCGATTTTAATCGGAGTGCCAGTTTGAGGGTTACGGCCAGTGCGAGCGTTTCTTTTTGAAACGGAGAATGATCCGAAACCTACGAGAGCAACGCGGCCGCCAGCTTTCAGAGTATTAGCAGTGGTCTTAACGAATGCATCCAGGGCTCTTTTTGCATCTGCCTTGGTGAGGTTAGCATCCTTGGCAATAGCGTCAATCAATTGTGCTTTGTTCATACCAATTAGTTTTTATGGGTTAGAAATAGTTGCAATGCTCCAACAAATTTAGGCCATTTGCCGACCCTACCAAATTTCAGCGCATCTTTTTTATCACTTTCCTGGTAAAAATCAGCACTTTGTTAAATATTGGATCTAAAATGAGTCTACATTAGTCCTGAATTCAATTTTTTTTGACTGGTACGATGAAAAGTGGTGAGAGCTAAAAATTGGCCAGATACAGGAGATATCCAAAATCTTTCTACTTTTGCCGCACGGAGAAATGGCAGAGTGGTCGAATGCGGCGGTCTTGAAAACCGTTGTACCCTCGCGGGTACCGGGGGTTCGAATCCCTCTTTCTCCGCAAAAGCCAGTTCCGTTTTGAAGCGAAGCTGGCTTTTCTGTTTGCGGGCGTACGAAAGCAAGCTTTCTAGGATGCCCGCAAACAGAAAAGTCACCTCCGCAGGAGGGAAACGGAACTGGCTTTAAACCGCCTCCCATCAAGGGATCATGCGAACGCAGAGAGCATAATC